>CANNRM010000016.1 GCA_947508155.1 Rickettsiales bacterium
ACCAACAGATGCTGATCGTAACGATGTTGTACAAGCTGCAAGATCCCCTATTCTATTCGGAACATGGGTAATCATCATCTTCTTTGGATTTGGCTTTTTATGGGCAGGACTTGCTCCTCTTGATAGCGCGTCTCATGCTATGGGAACTCTTGTTTCTAGCTCTCACGTTAAACAATTACAGCATCCACAAGGTGGCACGATAAAGGCAATTTTCGTTCAACAAGGTGATCACGTCAAGGCGGGCCAACCAATAATCGAGCTCGAAGAAACACAATTCAAATATCAACATGATGTTGCTCTTAGTCAGTATAGAACATTAAAAGCTTCGGAATGCAGGCTCATTGCTGCACGTGATAATTTATCAAATATTGAATTCTCACCAGATCTACTAAAAGATGCTGAACAACCTGATGTAGCTAAAATCCTAGCAACTCAACGCACATTGTTTAAATCAGAACGAGATTATCTACACACATTAGAACAACATGCTGCACAGAGAATTGAACAAACAAAAAAAACAATCGAAGGCTATACAGAAAAAAAGGTTTCTGCTAGCAAAACAAATCAAGTATTTGAAGAAAGATTAAAAAATGCAAAAGGACTTTTAAATAAAGGATTTTTATCTAAAAAAGATTATACAGATATAGAGCGCCAGGCTGCCGAAGCCAAATCAAATGATATTGGCACAGATGCTGAACTCATCGTAAAACAACAAGAGATTTCTCGTTTAGAAATAGAGCTCATGCAACAAAAAAGCCAAATATTGGCAAAGACGATCGATGATTTAAAAAACACACAGTCACAAGTTGCAGATGCATATGAAAAATATATGGTTTCTAAAGATGCTCTTGATAAGGCAATTATTGTCTCTCCAGTGGATGGTATTGTAAACCAAATAAATATCACAACTATTGGAGGCGTTATTTCTGGTAGCAATGTGGTAGTAGCCGAAATATCTCCAGAAAAAGACGTGCTAATAGTAGAAGCAAAAATCTCTCCTAAAGATATTGCTTACGTCAAAGTTGGACAACCTGCAAAAATGAATTTCACCGCTTATAAGTCACGCACTACACCTACATTTAACGGTACATTAGTTTCGATATCACCTGATATAGTACAAGAAAAACAACCAATGCAAGGCGGTGAATCTGGATATTTCATTGGTCGTATTGAGATTAATATGGAAGAATTCAATGCAGAAAAAGAGCGTTTGAATTTAACTCCTTTAATGCCTGGTATGCAGGCTGATGTGCAGATTATTCGTGGCACAAGAACATTGCTGAGATATATGCTTGATCCTATTACGGACAATATGTTCAAGGCATTCAAAGAGAAATAGCAGACAACACCTTGCAAAACGCGTATAGAAAATGCATATTGCAAGGTGTTTATCTTCCTATCCTCACTAATATCTCCTCCAAACTCAGCCTCTCAGCCTGCCACTCTCTTATTTTCTTACATCTTTCCACCACCTTCTTCTCAAACAACTGATACCCAGAATCAGTCTTATCAACCACTTCAATAAGACCCATTTTCACCCAATATCTTATCGTATCAACATTCTCTTCCGCTATGCGCGCAACCTCGCCAATACGAATCAAATTCTCGCGTGGTTGCACTTGCGGAACGTCCTTATTCTCAATCGCATCAATATAAATATTCAGCGACCTATCAATCGCATGCATCATAAATTCACGATATAACTCCTTGCTACCGCCCAACTGTGCCAGCTCAAGAGATTTCAGATATTTTAAACGATTCTGAGGCTTTATAATCGCCGGTGGATAGCCAGCTTGCATCAGTAAAAGATTCATCACAAGCCTTGCAGCACGACCATTTCCATCGATAAAAGGATGTATCGTCACAAAGTCATAATGGCTCTTTAAAGCCTTTTCTACTGGGTCCGTCTCTGCATTCACATCACTTACAAAACCCTTCATTAGTTCAGAGATTTTGAGATAATTCGGAAAAACTACGTTTGAACCAGCTATTCTCACAGGTACTTTGCGATATATTCCAGCATCTTGTGTTTCTATGTTTTGTAGTACTAGGCGATGAATTTCTAATATATTTGCTTCCGTGATAGTGGTTTTATCTACTAAAGACATAATAAAATCAAAAGCCTCAGCATGATTTGTTGCTTCCAAATGCTCGCGCATAAGCTTACCGCCAATGGTAATACCCTTTTGCACAACAACAGCAGTTTCAAAACGCGACAATGTATTCCCCTCAAGAGCATTACTTGAATAGGTGAGTTCAATCTTGAACCATTCTCGCAAATTATCAATGATATGCTGTTTAAACGGGCGATGCTTATCTAAAAGCCGCTTCTTTTGAGCAATACTTAATGCTTGATGAACCATAACTCCTCACTTCATACTTCACGGTTAGTATATATGAAGTTTGATATGTAATCAAACAAAAAATTCCTATTTGCATCTTCATACAAACTATGCTATGATGCACGTAATTATTAAATAGCAAGTTAGTAAGGTGGGCTTTGACCCGCCTTTTTTATTACCCATATGACATTAGAAAACAACATACAACAAACGATCGAAGCCCCATTGCAAAGCATGGGTTTTGAAATCGTACGCTTGCGACTTCAAAGTAGAAGCAGTGGTGCACATAATTTGAAAGTGCTAGAGATATTGATCGAACGTACCGATGGTGTGCATATCAGCATCACAGATTGCAAGAATGCGAGCAATCATATTTCTGCAATTTTAGATGTTGAAGATATAATTGATGGAAAATATAATCTAGAAGTATCATCAGCTGGAATTGAGAGGCCGCTTGTAAAATTGCAAGATTTTGATAGATTCAAGGATTATGTCGCCGAAATTAAATTGCACAATGCTTTAAATAACGCTAAAAAATACGAATGTACAATCATTGGCACAGAAGGCGATGCAATAAAAGTAAAAATTGCGAAAGATGAAATTGTAAGTATCGATTTTGAAAATATAAAAGATGCAAAGTTGGTCCTAACAGACGAATTATATAAGAAGATAGTCAAAGGCTAAGGAAGTAGTTGTTGCGTGCTTTATGCCGCACATTATCATCTAAACAAGAAAAACAAAAAAAGGAAATATTTATGATAAATATTGGAAATGCTGAAATTTTACAAATCGCTGATGCTGTAGCCAGAGAAAAAGGAATTCCACGCGAAGTGGTAATTTCCTCTATGGAACAAGGTATTCAAGTTGCGGGGCGCAAAAAATATGGCCATGAACATAATATCCGCGCTGAAATCAACAAGAAAACCGGCGAAATCAAACTATTTAAAGTTATCGAAGTTGTAGAAGAAGTAGAAAATGATTTTACTCAAATAAGCCTTAATGATGCGCTTGTAACCAATCCTGAGGCGAAAATAGGCGATGAAATCATCACCTCTCTTCCTCCTATCGATTTAGGACGTGTTGCAGCACAAACTGCTAAACAAGTTATTGTTCAAAAAGTAAAGGATGCTGAACGCGAAAAACAATATAATGAGTTTAAAAATCGCATCGGTGAAATTATTAACGGCACTGTACGTCGCGTAGAATTTGGTAATGTGATTGTAGATCTTGGCGGAAGAGCTGAAGCTATTATGAAACGTGATGATTCTATAAAAAGTGAAATTTATAAAATCAATGATCGTATTAAAGCTTACGTAAAGGAAGTTTCTAAGCAGTCCAAAGGTCAGCAAATTTTCTTATCTAGAGCTCATGATCAAATGATCAATAAATTATTTGAACTTGAAGTTCCGGAAGTATATGAAGGTGGCATCAAAATTATGGCCGTTGCACGTGATCCTGGATCAAAAGCAAAAGTGGTAGTTTTTGCAAATGATTCATCATTAGATGCTGTAGGCGCTTGCGTAGGTGTAAAAGGTTCTAGAATTAAAGCTATTACACAGGAACTTGGTGGCGAAAAAATCGACGTGATTCCATGGAGCAATGACTTAGCTCAATTCGTTATCAATTCTCTCACACCAGCAACTATTTCTAAAGTTGTTATAGATGAAGATAAGAGACGCGTGGAAATAGTTGTACCTGAAGATCAACTAAGCATCGCTATCGGCAAAAGAGGACAAAATGTGCGCCTTGCATCTAGAATTATTGGATGGAATATCGATGTTATGACAGAGGATCAAGAATCCAAACGTAGGTCTGATGAATTCAATGCGGCAACAGAACTGCTAATGAACGCTCTAGAAATAGAAGAAGTTATGGCTCAACTATTGACAGCTGAAGGCTTTACAACAATTGAACAAATTTCTACTACAGACCCTACAGTGATTTCAAATATCGATGGCTTTGATGAAAATGTTGCTATTGAACTTGTAAAACGCGCTGGTACTTATGTTGAAGCTAAAAACGCTGAAGTTATTGAAAAACTTGAAAAACTTGGTGTTGAGCAGGAGTTATTGGATGTGTTATCACTTTCTGCAGAAAGCTTCTTAAAGCTAGCTGAATATGGCGTTAAAACCCTTGAAGACATGGGAGAAATGACTGTTCGTGAATTTAAAGCATTAGTACCAAATAGCGGTATTAGCGATGAGGAAATATCAAATCTAATAGAAGCTGCTAAGAATTAAGCCAACCAACATTGCTGTAAATGTGACACTAAAAAAACTGTAATAATAGGTATTACAAACTATGACAAATGAACAAGATAATAAGCCACAAAAGCTAACTCTAGGCGCGCCAAAACTTTCTTTAAACAAGAAGGTTGATTCTCCTGCTTTGCGCCAAAACTTTGTGCAATCCAAAACCCAAAATGTCACAGTACAAGTTAAAAAAAGCCATGTTGCTCACCTAACACTTACAAAAAATCCTGACCATTCAGCACCTGGACATCTGACAAGTAGCGAGTTTCATAAACGTCTTGACGTCGTCAGAAAAGCGGCAGCTGCTGAAGAAGAGAAAAAAGAAGAGAAACACGATTCTAGCATGATTGGTACTTTGTCTGATTTCGGGATAGAAATGCCTATAAAAAAGGCTGTTGTGGACATAGAAGAAGATACAACTTCTGATGAAGCACCTTCTCTAAAACCAACAACTCACCAGCCTAAAAAACACGGCCCAACTGTTGTAAATGTTGTAGAAGATGACCCTAAAGCAGTTGATAATAAGGTTCCTTCTGGCAAATTCAAGCAGGAACCCGCTCGTAAACTTAATAAAAGCAATATATATACTATGCTTGACGCCGCTGATAGTGACGCTCCTATGCGCACTAGAAGCCTTGCTTCTATCAAGCGTGCTAAGGAAAAAGAACGTCGCAAAATGCAGGAAATGACACCACAGGAAAAGGTGTATCGCGAGGTAACAATACCCGAAACTATCACCGTTGGAGAACTTGCCAACAGAATGACAGAACGCGCTGCTGATGTAATACGCGAACTTATGAAACTTGGAATTATGGCCAATGCTGGACAAAGCGTTGATGCTGATACCGCCGAGATTGTGGCCACGCATTTTGGACATAGCGTCAAACGTATACAAGAATCTGACGTAGAAAACATTCTCAATATTCCAAATGACCCTCCTGAATCTCTAAAACCTAGAGCTCCAGTTGTAACTGTGATGGGTCACGTAGACCACGGTAAAACATCACTTCTTGATGCGCTTAAAGCTACTGATGTTGTAAGTGGTGAAGCTGGTGGGATTACGCAGCATATTGGCGCTTATAGCGTAACATTGCCAAACAAAAAAATGATCACATTCATCGACACTCCTGGTCACGAAGCATTTACTGAAATGCGTACACGCGGCGCGAAAGTAACGGATCTTGTGGTATTGGTTGTAGCAGCCGATGATGGAATAAAGGCTCAAACAATTGAAGCAATTAATCACGCAAAAGCCGCGAATGTTCCAATCATTGTTGCTATCAATAAAATTGATAAGCCTGATGCTAACATCGAAAGAGTCAAAAATGAATTGTTGCAATATGAACTAATTTCGGAAGATTTAGGTGGCGATGTAATGGTTGTGCCAGTATCAGCACTTAAAAGACAAAATCTTGACAAGCTTGAGGAAACAATCCTATTGCTTGCAGAGATGGCTGATCTTAAAGCTAATCCTGATGCAGCGGGTAACGGTACTGTTGTTGAGTCAAAAATCGATAAAGGACGTGGCCCTATCGCAACTGTTCTTGTACAAAGAGGAACATTACGTATTGGCGATATTATTGTTGCGGGTAGTACATTCGGTCGTATTCAACGCATGACTAACGATAAAGGTCAAGATGTTAAAACAGCTGGTCCATCTGATCCTGTAGAGATTTTTGGGCTTGATGCAGCGCCAATGGCTGGCGATCTATTCGCTGTTGTACAGACTGAAAAACAAGCTCGTGATATTGCAGAATATAGAGAGCGTAAAGCGAAAGATAAGAAAGTTGCTATTGCTGAAAAAGGAAGCTTGGAAGAAAGATTCCAAAGAGCATCAGGATCTTCAAACATCAAGGATCTACCTATCATCATTAAAGGTGATGTGCAAGGTTCTATTGAAGCTATTATTAGCAGCATAGCAAAACTTCCAAACGATGAAATTAAACCTAAAATCTTGCATTCTGCTGTTGGGGCTATCAACGAATCCGATATAGGACTTGCTGAGGCTACTGGCGCATTAGTTATTGGATTTAATGTTAGAGCTTCGAACGATGCAAGAGCATTAGCTGATAAAGAGAAAGTAGATGTTAGATATTATTCTATTATATATAACGTGATTGATGATATTAAAGCTCTTATGAGTGGAATGCTTACACCAATTATCCGCGAAGAATTTATTGGTTCCGTAGACATCAGACAAGTCTTTAACATTACTAAAGTTGGTAAAATTGCTGGTTCTTATGTTACAAAAGGTGTTATTAAGCGTGGTGCTGGGGTCAGATTGCTGCGTGATGATATCGTAGTCCATGAAGGCAAATTGAAAACGCTTAAACGCTTCAAAGATGATGTTAAAGAAGTTCGTGAAGGCTATGAATGTGGTATTGCCTTTGAAAATTACGAAGATATGCGTGATGGTGACAAGGTTGAGGTATTTGAAACTGTTGAAGAGAAGCGCACTCTATGACGGAACCATCAGCTATATCAACAAGACAATTAAAGGTCGGCGATCTTATTAAACTCGCACTCATTGAGATATTGCGCAAGGGAAAGGTAAAAGACCCTCGCCTTTTCGACGTGAATGTAACAGTAACGGAAGTGAAGGTTTCTGCTGATTTACAAATTGCCAATTGCTACATCATGCCCTTCACATCTAAATTATCCGAAGCTGAATTGATGGATGCATTTGCACAATCCAGATATCAGCTTCGTGGTGCTGTAACGGACATAATCAAACTCAAATATTCTCCTGAATTACGTTTTTTCTATGATCATGGCCTTGCTAATGTGCATCATGTTGATGATCTGTTGAATAAGGTATTACCGAGTACCAAAACTAACGACTAACTATAGTCAAATCAGTTGCATTCTGGTACTAGGCACGAGGAGCGAAGCGTATACTTAAATACGTGAGCCGACGAGTAACGACGTAACAGAGTGCAAATCATTTGACTATAGACATAATCCTCTGCAACTGCACCTCCAAGGTCCAATCTTTCACAAAAATATCATACGCATTCTTTGACATTTTTCGTGCTTCATCAGGATGAGCAAACACCCATTCTATATGATTTTTAATCTGCTTATGAATCTCTTCGCTTGATGCAAATGAATCAAAATAAAGCACATTATCACCAAAATATTTCTGCAAAAATGGGTGTTTATCGGAGATAACAACGGCACCAGACATAATACCCTCAGCAAAACGTGAAGTTGGCAAGCCCTGAACTAAATGCTCAAAATTATGCACTATCAATGCAATACCACCTCTCCTTTGCTGCAATATTAATTGCTCCCCCGCATCACCGTAATCTTCCATTCTGCCCAAATAACCACTGCCTAAATAATCAAAATACTCAGGTAATCCATATGCAACTAATAGCTTTTCATTAGCTAACATTTGAATCGCATCTTTGAATCTAAATGATCCCCTATTACACCCCCAAAGAGTGCCTGTAATAACTGCTGTTTTATAATCATCAGGTAGAATCAATTCTTCAAAATCCTGCGCTAAATATGCAGGAATTATCAAAGCATTTTGCTTATCATGATTTTTTAAAACACTTCTAAGCAAAGGGTTAGGAGCATCCATCACTGACGCAAGATCAGCGTAGGCATCGTATTTTTCAAGATGCTGAAACTCGGATTTAAATTTGTGCTGCAATGTATAAAAAGAAGCTTCTGGCATGTTAAAATACGTAATATTATATCCATATGGTACTATTTTAACATAATGTGTAAGTGCTAAATTAAATTCTGGTCGCACCATCATATTTATGATATTTGCTGCAACTTTATACACATGTGAAGTCCATGGATCGCTGGTCATATTCTCATCAAAACTTGCCCCCACATAACCCCATCCCATTTTATCCAGAGCTTTTAGAGTTCTTACATATGACCT
>CANNRM010000017.1 GCA_947508155.1 Rickettsiales bacterium
TGATACAACAACTAAAAGTAAGCGATTATCTGAGATCAAATCAACTTATGCGATATTATTGCAACAAAGGGGGTGAAAGGTTACTATAATACTTCTGACTATATTTTTTAAAAAATATAGTCATTTTATTGTGTCGCTAACGCCAAATTATTTAACTGGGCCCCCGCCTTCGCGGGGGTGACACAATATAGAGGGTGAATTATTATTACAAATAAATCAACTCACCTCCCTTAACGATGTCCCATGAAACGCAAAGCATGTATATGCCGCCGCAATAGCATCTGCCTCATCCGCCTGCGTAACCTTAGCATTTGGCATGAGTAAATTGACCATATAAATAACTTGAGCCTTTTCCGCTTTTCCAGCGCCTACCAATGTTTTTTTGATCTTATTTGGAGCATATTCCTTTAAAGGAATATTATGCTTTCCAACGATGGACATTATGGCTCCACGAGCATGAGCAAGCTTCAAAGAGGATGCTGCATTCATATTAACAAACACCTCTTCCATGGCAGCAATTTGTGGCTTAAATTCGAGAATAACACGCTCAATTTCTGCAATAATTCGCGCAAGCCTAACTGCCATTTCTTCGTCTGGTTTGGTAACTATTGTACCGCTTGCGATATATGATATTGATGAGCCAGAGGCTTTGATAATACCCCATCCGGTATTCGTCAGAGCTGGGTCAAGTCCTAAAATAATCATACCATTCCTCAAATTAATTCTAGGTAACTGGCATCAAAGACTCAAGTGATCTGATCTCAGAAAATAATATTATACCATGTCCCAAATTAAATTGCGTAAATGAATTTTGAGTGGCGAGCTCCCGCAGCGTATACTTAATACGTGAGGACGGCGAGACCACAATAAAATTCTTCTACGCAGTTAATTTCGGACAATGGTATTATGTCCTGATTACAACTGTACCAGCTATTTTGTCATGAAGCATTTGCTTGTTTTTCGAGAAAAACATATACCAAATTCCTACGGAAAAAAATACATATCCTATAATACGTCTAACAGCTTGAAAAATTGTTGGTTTTGTAAAGTTCTCAGAATCAACAACCCTCATACGCATTATATATTTTACAGGTGTAGTTCCCCACATTTTCCAACATAATATGAAATATAATATATAACATATCATTTGCATACATAGCATAGGGATCATAAGCTCTATTATAGTATCAAGATTAGAATATGGCGCGAATTCTGGAGATTGCAACGCTTCTTGCAAAGATTGCATATTAGATATATCTGTATTTTTAGCCTTAAAAATAGCACCAAATTTCTTTATAAGAACATATTTATTTAGCATCATAGTAGGCAAAATCAACAAGATTGAGCATAAGCATAAATCCATCATTGTAGAAAAAAGCCTTGGCACAAATGGAGCGTATAATATCTGCTTTTTCATATCTTTCTATCTTAAAATAAAGTCTAATCTATTACCCATAGATATATCAATGAATTCTACATTAGGTGGAGCATCAGCAAAATTTGTTCTGATACCTACATATTGTTTTGGCGCTAAATCAACATTTGGATTATGTGTAATATGGCTCTTTAAAGGTCTGTGATCTTTATCAAGCAACCTTATTCTAATGAGAGGTACAGGCACGAATTTCTGAGCAGAATTGACGATTTTATAACTAGCAACAATTGCACCATCCTTCCTGTTATAATCGATATTGATATCATGCACACTCAGGCTTTCGCTTGTTCCAGCCAGCCCCAAAAATGATAATCTATCTTGAAATAATACCATACAACTGAAAATTATTGCTATGGATAAAATAGCAGGTATAACATACAAATATACTGGGATATTTATAGGAAGCAATGCAGGCAAATTCACTCCAGGTAAAAATGACGCTTGTGTTCCACCGACTCTATCTGGAATTATTGAGGAGGGCTCGGCAATTTTTGCTTTAGGAGCTTCATTTTGCGCCTCTACAAACCACCCATTATTACATTTTGAACAACGAACCCTACGACCCTTAGGACCTATCTGTTCAGCTGTAACAACGAAGCTGGTAGTGCATGATGGACATTTTATATACATTGGTCTGATCTGTTATTATTTAATATATCTTTTATATCTCAATTCCAGTCAGATTTAAAGCTTTTATCGTTGGGAATATAAAATTAATGCAGCAAATTCTCGAACTCGTTCAGCACAGCCACATAGAGGCGCTTTTTAAAAGGCACAATTATATCTAGGATTTCCTCCTTAGGCACCCAACGCCATTCACGAAATTCTGGCGTTTCAGTATTAACATTAATATCATCATCAGAACCTGTAAACTCTAACAAAAACCACTTCTGCTTTTGTCCTTTATATTGGCCTGACCATAATTTACTAATTAAAAAATCAGGAATATTATAGCTATACCATTTCTTAGTCTCAGCTATAATCTTGCCGCAATCGCAGCCTATCTCTTCTTTCATTTCACGGAATACAGCGCGGCTCGGAGTCTCACCTGTCAAAATACCACCTTGTGGCATTTGCCAAGCCTCGAACTTACTCTCTACACGCTTCCCAACAAATATATGCCCGTCCTTATTCAATATCATCATGCCTACACCATGACGAAACGGAAGCTCTTCCTGATCACTCCTGTCATTATATGATGCCATTATTTCACCTCTTTAGAGGGAATATATGTAACAGGAACAACTTCTATACCCATGGCCTCAAGAGTAGGCAACCAGGCTTTAAGAGTGTAAATAGTTACTGGATAACTTCCGGCATAACCAACTGCAGGCTTACCAGATTTTGCAAGCTCCACCAAGAGATCCAACTGTTTTTTAATCGCAGGAATGTTTGGCTCAGAATCAATAATCACAGTTGATGATATCACAAGATCTGACATCTCTCCATGGGCCATAAATCCATTACTAGTAAAAAGTTTGAGTTTTTTACCGGCTATTTCAGACAATATAGCACCAACTTTATTGCTACTAGTAAATACATCATGTGACGTCCCATAGACTCCAATATATCCCTCAAATGAATGTAGCAAATTATGCATTCTTTGTATATTCTCTTCATCGCTTAAAGACAATAGGAGCGGCATCTGGCCAGGAGAGTCGTCTGGATATTGTTTAGTTTCAAATGGAAGATACATAAAAATCTCGTGACCATTCTCATGTGCTTTAGTTAAAAATGGTTTCAAAGATGTAGTATATGGCAAAAACCCTAAAGATACCTCTTTAGGCAAAGATAATGCTAACTCAGTAGATAATGGATTTAATCCAAGATTAGTCACCAAAATTGCAATATGAGGTTTTACATGACTTTGAGGCTTCGATTGCACCTTCTCCTCGATATCTCCTATAATCCTTTCATCATCAACTTTCTCACCCACGAACACATTGCGATCACGACTCAGCTCTTGCTGTAGCATGTTAGACTCTGTTGGTAATGCAGCAGAGTTAAATTCGTAATATTGACCACGCTCCGACGCTTTCGTAATATTATGAGGCCTAACCGCAATGATACCATATAAAAACAACACCAAAAATAGCGCAGAAAGAGCAATACTACTAACTATCAAAATGTTCTTTAATTTTTGTCTTTTCTCGCGAGTATCAAACATTTTTACTTGTCCCCCACACCAATACTAAGACCAAAAATCAAATCATATGCCCTAGAATATTGATAGTCATTCTTATACATATCGGACATTATAGGTGTTCTTGCTTTTTTTGATTTTTCTTTGGCTTGTTTTTCATCTTCTTTCTTTTCAATAGCAGCTTGATCTAATTCTACCTGCGTATCTATTGCTTTATCATCCTGATCGTCATTCTTTAAATGATTCTTCAATATTGCCTCAGAAAAACGCTTTTCCCCATCATCATGTTTAGGATATTCTATCTTTGCTTGCTCAACTATGATATCTGGTTCAATGCCTTCACCCTGTATAGACCTGCCTTTTGGAGTATAATATTTAGCAATGGTAATTTTCATAGCAGATCTTTTATCTAAAGGCATAAAGGCCTGCACAGAACCTTTCCCGAATGACGTTGTACCAAGCAGTACAGCGCGTTTATAATCTTGCAATGCTCCTGCTACAATTTCAGATGCAGATGCAGAACCGCCATTTATAAGTACTACCATGGGCACCTTTGGTGCTTTTGGAGTAAATTTACTCGCTGAGAAACTCGAATTTGCAGCGTCAATTCTACCTTTTGTGGTCACAATTACACCAGAATCAATAAAATATTCAGCTACACCAACGCCTTGCTCCAAGATTCCACCTGGATTGTTACGCAAATCTAAAATGATGCCCTTGATTGGTTCTTTCGACTTTTCGAGCACTGATTTCATAGCCTTAGTAAGCTCAACAATAGTTTGTTCGTTAAAAGTAACGACACGGATATAAGCCACATCACCATCTCTGCTAGACTTTACCGGCTTAAGCTGCACAAGCTCACGTACGAGTTCATATTCACGAGGTTTATTTTCTCCATCCCTAAATACCGTAACCTTTACCTTAGTACCAGGATCTCCCCTCAAATTCCGCACAGCTTTATTTTGCCCAATAGTCGCAACAGAATCTCCATTAACCGCAATAATAAAATCACCAGCTTGGATCCCAGCTTTATATGCCGCTAAATCATCTATCGGGGAAATGATTTTGATGAAATTCCCTTCATATGTTATTTCAACGCCGATTCCACCAAACTCTCCTTTGGTTTGATTAACAAAATCATCAAAATCTTCGTCCTTGAAATACATTGAATGAGGATCTAATGACGAAAGCATACCGGCAATAGCAGCATCAAGCATTTCCTGCTTTTTGGGTTCTTTCACGTAATCCTTCTGGACTTTTTCAAATATACGCTGAAATTCTTTATATTCCGCACTATTATTTGGCTTATCCTCTGCACCATAAGATAATGGCGCACAAAACATCATACATGCAATCAATGCATATTTTACAAACTGTGTCATAATTTATATATCCAAAACATTAGTTATTTGATCCATTTTAGCTAGAGCTTGCTCATGTATAAATTGGAATCGTTTTTCGGGTTTCTTGCCCATTAAATCGTCTACCATTTTAGCAGCATTTTCGATGTCCGCCACTGTTACTTGTATCAATGTACGATTTTTTGGGTCCATTGTAGTTTCTTTAAGCTGTGGAGCGGTCATTTCTCCGAGTCCTTTGAACCTACCAACATCAATTTTTGCTTTACTAGCTTTCGCAAGCTCCGCCATTACTTTTTCTTTATGAGCATCATTTGCACCATAGTAAGTTTTGGTACCTTGTGTCATCCTGTATAAAGGAGGCTTTGCAATATATAAATGCCCGGCCTTAATCAGTTGAGGCATACGAAGGTAAAAAAATGTCATCAGAAGCGATGCAATATGCGCACCATCTACGTCAGCATCTGTCATAATTATCACTTTTTCGTAGCGCAAATTCTCAGATTTATAATGACTTCCTACTCCACATGCAAGCGCTATTTCAAGATCTTGTATCGTTTCACTCTGTAAGATCTTATCTTTTGTTGCACTTGCAACATTCAGTATCTTCCCACGAAGAGGCAACACAGCCTGAGTTTCGCGATTTCTAGCCTGTTTCGCACTACCACCAGCAGAATCACCTTCTACGATAAATATCTCTGTGCCCTTTTGTTCATTTCTTGTGCAATCTGTAAGTTTGCCAGGCAGACGCAATTTCTGCATCACATTCTTACGAGAAACAGCTTTCTCAGAACGTCTATTTAAACGATCTTCAGCATTAAACATAAAATATTCTAGCAATTTATCAGCTGCTGTTTTATTGCTGCTCAGCCAATGATCCAACCTATCTTTGATACTATTTTCAACCAACTTCACAGCATTTTGGGAAGCTAGTTTTTCCTTAGTTTGACCTTGGAATAATGGATCATGAATAAAAATAGATAATATAATGCGAGCACCAAGTAAAATATCATCAATTGTAAGAGTCGAAATTTTCTTATGCCCCAACATTTCACCATGAGCTTTTATGGACTTCAAAACAGCCGCACGTAAGCCTTGTTCATGAGTTCCACCGGCGGGTGTTGGAATTGTATTACAGTAAGAATGCACAAATCCTTCACCAGAATCAGACCACCCAAATGCCCATTCCACGCGACCATTTTTGCCACCCAAATTCACATCTCCTGTGAATAAAATATCGACGACAGGAGCAAGGCCAGACATTGCTGAAGCTAAATAATCCGCTACACCTTTAGGGAAATGCAGCACTTCTGATTCTGGAACATTTGTACCAACCACCAATTCTGGCGCCGCCGACCAATATATCTCCACCCCCTTGTAAAGATAAGCCTTAGACTTCGCTAGATCATATAATCTTTTCGCTTTGAAATGGGTATTTACTCCAAAAATTTGCTCATCATGGTAAAAAGTAATGCTAGTGCCTTTTTTATTAGGCCCAGGCTGTGATGTAAGTTTAGTTACAGGAGTTCCACGGGAATATTCTTGACTATACAAAGTTTTATTACGATATACTTCAACTATCAATTTGCTTGAAAGAGCGTTTACAACAGAAATACCAACACCATGCAATCCACCTGCAGTTTCATATGCTTTATCTGAGAATTTTCCTCCCGAATGGAGCGTTGTGAGAATAACTTCAAGTGCTGATTTATCAGGGAATTTGGGGTGCATATCAACAGGAATACCGCGGCCATTATCTTCAATGGTGATACTTCCATCCGCATTCATTTTTAAGGTAATACGCGTAGCATGACCAGCCACAGCCTCATCCATGGAATTATCCAGCACCTCAGCTACAAGGTGATGCATTGCATTTTCATCGATGCCGCCAATATACATACCAGGCCTACGCCTTACCGGCTCTAGGCCTTCTAGCACTTCAATATCTTCAGCATTATAAGTTTTTGCTACCGCAGCTTTTGAAGGTTTGCTTGCGGCAAGCGTGAATAAATCTGTCATTTCTCATGTGTTTGTTTTAATAGAAACGAGATTACGACAATTAGACAGAAAAAGCAAGAGTGGGTTTTATAAGAACCCAAAGTTTAACAACAAAGAAAATTTACTTACTTACAGAGCCCAGCTACCGGCAACGCAACCACATACTCATTGACTCTATGACACCGATCACCAGCATATATGATCACTCCATCCCTAATTCTTGTATTAGGGTATGCAGCTCTAAAAGCCATAATCCCACTAGTATCACGGTTTGTAATATGCGTCTTTGCCTTTACTTCGATCGGATAAAGATACCCATCCATCTCCAAAATAATATCAACTTCTGCGCCACCAGAACTACGCCAATGATATATGTTAGGCTGAATAGGAAGCGCAACACTTGCAGCCCTGATTTGCGCCAAAACAAAAGTCTCAAACATCGCGCCAAACTGTGGATAACTACCCAATGACTCAGGAGATGACAATCTCAAAAGAAACGAACCGATTCCAGTGTCACGCAAAAGTCCTTTATGCTTTTTGGAAATGCGCTTGATGCTATTGCCATAATATGGTGGTATCATCTCCCACAAAAAAGATGCTTCTAGCAAATCCAACCAGCGTTTCGCTGTAGTTCTATTAATGCCAAGCTCACGACCAATATGCGACTCATTTACTTCTTGAGCAGTCATTGCAGCAGCAATACCAAGAAACCTCCGAAATTCTCCAATGTCTTTGATGGCCTCTAATAACCTCAAATCCCTTTCGAGATAGGTATTTACGTAGGATTGCAACAACGTACTTATCAAATTATCATCAATATTCATCAAACCAGGTAACCCGCCACGCCATAGCAAATTCCATAACATAATATCTGGTATTACATTAGTAATTACATTTGGTAAATTAGCTGGATCTTCAAGCAAAGCGGACAACCAATGGCTATCTCCACAACCATGCATCTCATGAAGACTCATTGGATGCAGCGTTAGAATAGCGACTCGACCCGCCATGGTTTCAGAAAGGTTCTTTAATATGCCGAACCCTTGTGAACCTGCGAGAAAATATTGCCCCGGAGAATCAATATTATCAACTTTACGCTTTATTGCAGAAAGCAATTCTGGCGCATATTGCACCTCATCAAAAATCACAGGTCCATTATATTGTTTTAAAAATAAATCTGGATCCGCCCTGACGTTATAAATATCCTGATAAGCATCAAAAGTAATATGAGGCATCTCGGGAAATAAATTTTTGAGCAAAGTAGACTTACCCACTTGCCTTGCACCCAATATTAAAACAACCTTTGCCGCCTTGGATAAGGCGATTAACTTTTGCTCTATATGTCTTGTTCTATACATAAAAATACCTTGCAATATGCGTTTAGTATGCGCGTTTTGCAAGGTGTTATCAAGTAAGCTTTCACCCCCTATGACAGACACATGGTTTTAGGGGTTCCGCAAAGAAACGACTTTGTCGCA
>CANNRM010000018.1 GCA_947508155.1 Rickettsiales bacterium
AATAGACAAGAAAAGTTTGCATAAATCCTTTAATCCATCTGGCTCTTTGATGTATCCAATTTCCAATATCAGTTGGTGCTTCTTCCATAGTATAAGAATCTATCACTTTCGTTTGATAACCATATATAAAAATCCTAATACCCAAATCCGCATCTTCTGTAACATTATATGCATCCCATAATCCAAGCTCTCTTACAGCAGCACTTCGAAAATGATTACTATTACCTCCAAGTGGAATCGGCATTCTACCAGAATCAAGACCTGGAAGAAAAAATTTAAATAACAAACTATATTCTATGGAAAAAAACCTAGAAAGTAAGTTGTGACTCCTGTTATAAAAGTTCAGCTTTGCCTGAACACATACTATATCATCTGATGCATTCTCAAAGACATCTAAAGCCTTAAGCAATTGATCCTTATCTGGCCTATCTTCAACATCGTAAATTACAACATATTCACCTCTTATATATTGCATCGCATAATTCAATGCTTTTGGCTTAGTACGCGGCTCAGAATATGGAACTTTAATTACATGCACATATTCAGGTAATATAATCATACTCAAGATTTTTAGGCTAATTTCATCATCCGCTTCAACAACAAGCTTTATATCTAGACGATTCTTTGGATAATCAAGTTGATCAAGGGCGCGCAGTATGGATTTTACCCCATATTCCTCACGATACATTGGTACCAAAATGCTGTAAATTGGATAGTCTTTAGATTCCATCACCTCATGAAGCTTCTTACTGGGCAATGCAAGAGATGAATCGATAAAAAGCCACATTTTAAATAACGTTTGGGATAGATAGATCAGATAATTAAGTGCTACAAATACCTTAATCGACAAATACCCTACCACAATCATAGCACCTATAATTTTGGCAAATGCCGCAGCATAGTTTATATTCCTAGCAGTTGCCGCCGGATTCACAAACCCTAATTCCAGCCTAGCTTTTTGCATATTAAGATTAGAGAAAGCAGATTCAAGCATGTCATAAAAATCTTGTCGTTTTATGAGCATCATCTTATGTGTTTTATATTTATCCAATATATCATCATTTTCTAACAACAATGGATTAGAAATAACAAAACACCTTTTTCCGGCAGAGTCTTCACATATAAAATATCCTAACCGCGAATATTCAGATACTTTACTAAATTCTAAGATAGTTATTTTATGCAAAAAAGTATCGAAAAGAGGAATATTTAGAGCTTTAGAAAGTGCTTCAACGATGGTATCAAATGGCACGAGTCTGCTATCTATTATAGCCTTAAGCGAACCAAGGCCATCACATGGGTACCCTCTGTTGCGTAATTCATTTTTTAAAGCTCTAACCATAAACCAATACTATATCCAGTGGAAAGATTTCTATTAGCCTTCACGCTATCTACAGAAAAGTAGCTGAATGTTAAATAAACCTTATTACGAGGCTCGATACTAGCAAAATTTAAATCTTGCGCAATCGTAAATTGTGATCGCACTACTCTTTTATATGTTTTAGGAAATCCTGGATTGAAATCTTCTGATTCTTGATTCATAAGAATTGTGCTATCGTTCCATTTAATGCCCGAAGTAACTTCAGCATGGGTTTGGCTCATATTAGTATTTAAAAATCTTGTAACTCCAAACGCAGAATAACCAAAGACCTCCACTTCCTTGCCAAAAACTTTACGCTTCATAATATGAGATTTACCAAGCATTAAAGTGAAGTCAGCACCTTGCATGTCACCAAGAGTCAAGAACTTTGGCTGCAAAGTAAGAGCATAGCCTTTTTTTCCGTATAATTTACCCTTAAAGAAAATAGAAAAATTATCAACCTGTTTGTTGGTATCAAGTTTATTTACTTCCTTAATCCTGGTCCCACTAATGCCGTAACTAATATGCTTATCTAAACCATATTCAACACTACTAGAGGCACTCCATTTGTGATATGCAGTAATAAGCTTTTGTTGGTCATTTTTAAGTTGCTGAATATATTGCTCAGCATCTTTTATCTGATTGTTAATTCTGTTATATAATATCTGTAGATCTAAATTATCCTTAAAAATCCTATCCTTTGCATTTTGTTTATCTAGAACATTCAAACCATTAAGTTGGTTTTGGTGTAGAATAAGCAATGCACTTTCGCGTTGATCAATTTCATCCTTCAAACTTATCTTATATTGAGCAAGATTATTTTTAAGCAATATCTGCTCTCTTTCCAAAGCAAAATACAAATCTCGCTCATAGAATTTGATACTTTTAGGAGTAGCATATTTCGAATATTGTAGATTATATTTCCATCCACCAGGCTCTGGAAGCCATGGGTTGGCCTGTACATGTGATACACACAGGAACCATAATATCAGCATGATGAAACTGGCGCATCTGCCTTTTACAAATTTTGCTTCAGCCATGCCAGTATCTTCCTGCCAACACTTTGCTTGGTACTAAAATCATCCAAAGCAGGGTTGTAATTTTTACGCTGGCGGTTGACATAGGTCTCAAGCAATCCCACAGATGTAGAATATATACCTGGATTATAATCTTCAGAAAAACCAGGGAAAACCTTAGGTTTGCCTGTTCTAGTTTGCTTTTGAAAAGTTGTACTAACCATTTCTTTTAAACCTTTAAGTATAGATCCGCCTCCGGTAAGTACTATACGGCGAGATATTAAATAGTCTATACCTATTTTATCATATTGTAATTTAAGTAAATCTAAAATCTCTTGAATTCTTGGACCAATTATCTCTGCAAGGTCTGCAGAAGTGATAGTAATCTCATTACCATGCTCATCGTCTAAGCTAATAACGCTTGAAGCTCCAAGCGGCAGATTTGTAGCGCTTCCATACAAAACTTTCAGCTTTTCTGCGTTGGTGAAACTTGTAGAAAATGCCTTAGCGACGTCAGATGTAATATGCCATCCACCAAATGGAACATATCCACTATATACCATTTTTCCACCGAGAAAGATCCCGAATGACGTAGTTCTAGATCCAAAATCAATTATAAGAGAACCAAGATTCTTCTCATCATCAGTAAGACACGCAACACCCGAGGCATAAATGCCTAAAACCACCCCACTAATTTCAATCTGGCATTTTGCTAGACAATTGGCTAGATTCTTGAGAATATTCGAACTAACAGCTATCACATGTAGCTTGCATTCCAGAATATTGCTAAACATTCCAACTGGATCATCAACAACATTATCATCATCCAGAACGAATTCTATCGGGAAATAATGTATCACATCGTGATCTTGAATATTAAAATTACCAAGAGTTTTTTGCACTAGCTTCTGCACATCAGCGGATGTGATTTTATCACCATTGATTTTTGTATTATTCTCCAAGAAATACGACTTAGTACCGTAGCCAGAAAGGGAAATAACCGCTTCATTGATATTGGTATTACATTCCTGCTCCAAAGTATATACAGCCTGTAATATACTATTTTCCGCCTGATGCAGGTCTGTCACAACGCTTGATCTAATACCATCCGAATAATGCAAATTCTGCCCTATAATCTGAGCATCACCATTTTTATCTATAAATGCGCCAAGGGCAGCGATTTTGCTGCTTCCAATATCCATGGCTATAAAATTTGTGATTTTAGGGTTCATTTGTATCTTGTTGTATTTCAAGATATATATTAGCTTTTTATTGCAAAATAGGCAAGTTTTTGTATGGTTGTATTTTTCTCATTCTTATAAAAAATGATTTAGAGCTTGCGCTACACCATGCTAATTTGATATAATGATCTCCATTTACAAATATAGGAGTAGCATGAAACTTTGGCAAAAAGTAACATTAGGACTAGTTGCAGGGGTGTTTTTTGGTATATACGCACCGCCTGAATATGCAACAGCGGTTAAACCAATAGGAGAAATATTCTTATCTCTTATTAAAATGGTGATTATGCCACTAATTTTCTTCTCACTAATATCTGGCATGACTAACATCAGCGATCCGGATGCTCTTGGTAGAATCGGGGTAAAGGCCTCATTAGCATTCGTAAGCACAACGGTATTTGCCGCATTATTTGGGGTGGGAGTTGCACTCATAATGACACCAGGAATAGGTGTAATTATAGATTTAGGGGAAGTCGCATCTAGCGTATCTACAACTGATTTTGACCCGGTAAAATTCTTTGTCGATATAATCCCTACAAATCCTATCGCAGCTTTTGCAAGTGGCAATGTTCTGCAAGTGGTATTCTTTGCCTTGTTTCTAGGAGTTACTATCAACAAAATGGGCTCTAACACGCCAGAACTTCGGGCCATAATCCACTCTTCCGCTAAGCTTTTTATCAAAATGATCTCTTATATTATTGAGCTTGCACCATATGCAGCATTCGCGCTAATTTCTTGGGTTGTGAGTACGCAAGGCGTAGATGTGCTGTTCAGTCTATCCAAACTAGTATTTGCAGTTATCGTTGCAATGCTACTGCAATATATCATATTTGGCCTCATGATCATGTTCTTCTGCAAAATGTCTCCAATGCCATTTTATAGAAAAAGCTGGGAATATCAGGTGATAGCACTCTCCTCCGCCAGCAGCAAAGCCACGCTACCTACTACTATGGAAGTATGCAATCAACGCATGGGCATGTCGGAATCATCTACTTCGTTTTTGTTACCACTTGGCGCGGCACTAAATATGAATGGTTTTGCAATTAATCTGAGTCTTACCACCATATTCTTTGCTCAAATGCTAGGCGTCACTTTGGAACCACATGATTATTTGATCATAGTAATTACTTCCACATTGGGTTCAATTGGTGGAGCTGGTATACCAGGAGCATCACTCATTATGTTACCTATGGTACTCACTGCAGTAAATTTACCTATCGAAGGAGTTGCAATTTTGGCTGGGATTGATAGAATCTTAGATATGCTCCGCACTGCGATTAATATTACAGGCGATGCAACTATCACTTTGATAGTTGATGATAGCGAAGGAACTCTTGATAGAGAGAAGTATTTATCAGATAATTAAACACAGAGGGTGGCGATGTATAAAACCATAGTAGTACCAATTGACTTATCAGATACTTCATCACACAAACTGACATTGCCAACAGCTCTAAATTTTGTCAATGCTTTTGGCACCCAACTTCATCTAATTAACATTATTCCAGATGTTGGGATTAGCATGTTAGAAGAATATCTTCCAAAGCAATGGATGAGCAACCAAAAAGAAAAACATAGATCTCAACTAAATCAATTGGTAGCGCAATATATCCCCGTTGATATCAAGGTAGATACCTTTATTGGCCGTGGGCATATTTATGACGAAATCATCAATTATGCAGATAGAGTCAATGCTGATCTTCTTATCGTGCCATCTATTCGCCCACAGCTAAAGGACTATATGTTAGGCCCTAATGTTTCCAAGATCGTGCGTCATTCTAAAATCTCTGTGTTAGTTGTTAGAGAGTAATAATAGCTACAACAGTATCCTAGATAAGCTTCATTATAAATCTGACATGAATACGGAATTACTAAATTGCCTACAAGAATTATAAAGCGACATCTCCAAAGATAATGGAGGGCAACAGCTACTCACAAAAGGTTTATTGCCAGTATTCTTCAAATATCTATAGATCACACATGGATCCTCTCTTAGGTTTAGATATAAAAATGAAATCAAAAGACTTACTAGAAACTTTGACTTTTAGATATTTAGGGAATATACTCCTGAAATATCCGATAAATCAGGAATACATTCCTCAAAAATTAGATATTTCAGGAGTATATTCCCTAAATATCCGATAAATTAGGAATATACTCCCGAAATATCTAATTTTTGAGGTAAATTTATGATAATAAAAAGATATTTAGAACTCGACCTACCACATGGCCAATCCTCTTTCTTATGGGGCGCTCGTAAAACTGGAAAATCAACTTATCTACAAAAACAATTTCCGAATAGCCTATATATTGATCTATTGCAAGCCGATAATTATCAAAAGTATTTTCATAATCCAGAAAGGCTACGCGAAGAAATTCAATCGCAACCTGAGCTTTCTACAATCATAATTGATGAAGTGCAAAAAATTCCAGCGTTGCTTGATGAAGTGCACTATATGATTGAATCTAATAAATCTCTACAATTTATTCTATGTGGCTCCAGCGCTCGCAGGCTAAAATTTACAGGAGCGAATTTGTTAGGTGGACGAGCATGGCGATATATGTTCATGCCTTTGTGTTATCCAGAGCTGAAAACTCTTGATTGGCATAAAATTTTTAATAATGGACTCATCCCCAGCCACTATCTCGCATCAAGAAAAATAGACAAATTTCTTGCAGCTTATTTATATGACTACATTTTACCAGAAGTGCAGTTTGAAGCGAATTTAAGGAAGCGTGAATCATTCACTAAATTCATGGATATTATAGGATATTGCAATGGAGAAATGACAAATTTTTCAAATATCGCGCGTGAATGTGGGATCGACGCAAAAACTGTACGCACATACTTTGAAATACTTGAAGATATGTATTTAGGTTATCAATTATATCCATATCGCTCAAGAGGAAAGCGTCAGATCATAACTGAGATGCCTAAATTCTATTTATTTGATACTGGACTCGCAAATTACTTGCGTAGATATGAGTATAAAGAAATGACTGGCAGCGATGCTGGACGCACTTTTGAGCATTACATTTTTCTTGAGCTAATAGCTTATAAAAATCTTAAAGAAAAACGAGATCAGCTCTTTTATTGGCGCACCAAAAGTGGATATGAAGTTGATTTTATAGCTGCTGATAATGCATTTGAGGTAAAAATTGCATCATCTATTGATCGCACTCATTTAAAAGGACTGATTGAATTTAGCAAAGATTCCCCTGAATTTAAATTGCATGTAATCAGTTTTGAAAGTAAAATGCGTGTGATCAATATCGAAAATAAACAAATTACCATATGGCCAGTACAGCAATTTCTGGAAAGTTTATGGGCAGACAAAATATGGAGATAACATGCCAAAACATATTCGAATTATAGCACCATCCGGTAGAACCATAGAACCTCAACAAAAGCTTCAAGCTATGAAAGATTTTTTGGAGTCTCATGGGTTTGAAGTATCCGTAAAAGATGGAATTTTTGCAGATCCATTACTACCATTTTACTCCAATACAAGAGAAGTACGGCTTGAGCAATTGCGTGACGCCTTACTAGCGCCAGAAGTGGATATAATATGGGCATTTCGTGGTGGTTATGGCTCAGCTGAAATAGCAATTCCAGCTATGGAAATTACTCCTAATGGCAAAAAAATGCTTATTGGTTTTAGTGATATTACAGTGCTACATTTGCTTTTTAATCAGCATTACAAGATCCCTTCCATACATGGACCTGTATTAACTTCTTTACTAGATAAACATCCTCAGACAATAGAACAAATTAAGGATATTTTTGCGGGAAACAAGCAATCTATTAAACTAGCGCCACAAAATGATGCGGCCAAAAATAATATATCTGGTGAACTCGTTGGCGGAAATCTCACAATGCTTGCAACCATGATTGGAACAAAATTAGCTCCACAATTAACAGATGGGAAAATATTAGTTCTGGAAGAAGTGAATGACCGAGGCTATAAAATTGCACGTGTATTTACTCAACTAGAACAATCCGGTACATTAGATAAAATTACAGCCTGCATCTTAGGAGATTTTATTGGCGGAGATGAGCATGTGGAATGGGCATTAAATGACTTTATCTCTCGCCATCCACAATTGCCAATATATCGCACTGAAGGAATAGGTCATGGCGAAGTAAACATTCCACTGGTATTTGGCGAGAAAGCGACTATTATAGGTGGCGTTTTAGAATATGGCCTTGAGGGATAATGCAAATCAGAATCGGAACTAGAGCTAGTAAACTAGCTATGATACAGGCAAATATTGTAGCCGCAAAGCTTGATTGTCCGTATGAAATAATACCGATTACCACATCTGGTGATAAAGAATTATCAAAACCACTTTATGACATTGGTGGTAAAGCATTATTTATCAAAGAACTAGAAGAGGCGCTTTTAGCAGATAAAATCGATATAGCCGTTCATTCCCTAAAGGATATGCCAGGAATATTGCCAAAGGGGTTTGTAATCGCAGCAATGCTTGAGCGAGAAGACCCGTGCGATGCTCTTGTTTCCAAAGTAGCCACTAAAATTTCCGATCTTCCTAAAGGCGCAATAGTTGGCACTTCATCTCCCAGGAGAATGGCTTACCTAAAATCTTTGCGTCCAGATTTGACGTTAGTAAATTTGCGTGGCAATGTTGATACTCGCGTGGGAAAAATTATATCTGGTGATCTTGATGCGACTATTCTTTCTTATGCAGGGCTAAAACGCCTGGGTATTGTCCCAAATGACATATGTACTCCTATCGAAACATCAGAGATAATTCCAGCCATAGGTCAAGG
>CANNRM010000019.1 GCA_947508155.1 Rickettsiales bacterium
CATCACTGAAATCATATTCACTTGAGTCGATGTGTGCAAATTTAGCTGCATTTGGTGCGTGGTTTTTTCCAATAGCCATAAGTGCTATAGGTTCTACTACCATCATTTTATTACCTACAAACCCACTCCAAGGATAACGCCAGGAAATCCGGGCTTCTGGTATGGTGCGGCCTGTGGTAATGTCTTTCTGGTTGTGGAGATGTATTTTATATAGATCGCTACGATTATAAAGTTCTAGACCCCATAATTGTCCCATTACATTATATGAGTTGTATATGCTTGTATTCCATATGTTGCGCGTTACATGTCCTAATGTTTCTGTGTGATACATTGCTGTATAATTTTCTATACTTACATTAGAGTCCCCTAGGCTCTCGATGGGCGCTACGTAGCGGAAATTGACCTCTGGGATTACATAAGGATCAGTAAATTTGCTATCCTTTGAGCTTAAGCCTTGTAAGTGAATATTGTTGATTTCAAAATAATCTTGCTGAGAAGTTTTGTATAGATACATATTTGATAGTAAAAATGGTTCATCTTTCCTGTAATATTCTTTTAGATAACCTCTATCAGATACCTTGTTGAATTGAAATCCATAATGATAATGATTTGTTGTGAATTCTCCTGAACCAGAGATATGATATCTTCTCAATCTATCTCTTTTCTGGGCTGTTTGTGTAGTTGCTTTTTTGGTAGATGTTGAGAGTGCGACTTTGCTATGAGTGAAGCTTCCTGTGAATTTGTATCTTCCGCTTTTTAAGAGATGTCTTACCTCTCCCTCATAAAAGATGCCTTTTTTCCCCATGCTTGGCGTCACTGTTGCATCAAGATTAGACTTTGCTCTCCAATATACTGGTACTCCTAATCGGTTATTGCGCATGTTAGGTGTAAGAACGCCGGATGTGGCAGGTGCACCAGGCATTACATGCGAAAAGTAAGGAAAATATGCAATTGGAACACCATAAATTTTAAATAAAGCATTTTTGTACACCACTTTGTATTTATCATCATAAATATCAACTTGTCTGGCGCTTACTTCCCAAAGTGGCTTTTTATTTTTGCATGTAGGGCAGGCAGTATACACTGTATTCGTAAGTCGCTCGTGGTTATCACCAAGTTTTTCTGCAAATTTTGCGGCCATTATGGAATCATTAGTTTTGAAGTAGAGAATCAGAGATGATATAATTGCTGTTTTTGCACGTGCATCAAAAATAACCGCTTCTCCAAGGATGATTTCCTTGCCCCTCTCAAATGCCTTAATATTCCCATATCCAAATACTTCATCTTTTTTGAAGTCGTAGTGCACTTTATCTGCGTAGATAGTATATTTATCGACAATCACTTTAACATTACCAGTTGCTTCTGCATATCCTTTGGAATCGTTATATGTTACCTTGTCAGCTGATAAGAAAGCATCTTGAGCATAAGCATATTGTGCTGATAGCACAAAAAGGACAATTATGAGATTGCATATGAGGCGCATTTAGAGTAATTTCATGTTGTAAAATAATAACATAAACTAAATTAAGCGCTATGGCAATCGAAGCTATTAATACAGTTACAGTACAAGAATATAGTGTTAGTGAAATATCTACCAAAATTAAAAACATTGTTGAAATTAATTGTGGCTATGTACGTATTAAAGGTGAGATTTCCGGTCTAAAAATCGCTACTTCAGGTCATGGATATCTAAATCTAAAGGATGAAAATGCTGTTCTCGCAGCCACATGTTGGAAACATGCGCTTTCCAGGCTGAATTTCAAGCTTGAAGAAGGTATGGAAGTTGTGGCTAGTGGTAAAATCACCACATATGCGGGGCAGTCACGTTACCAGCTAACTATTGATACTATCGAGCCTGCTGGTGTTGGTGCCTTGATGAAGGTATTGATTGAACGCAAGACCAAATTGGAAAAAGAAGGTTTGTTTGACAAGGCTCGTAAGAAAGCTCTGCCATTTTTGCCTCAGCGTATAGGTATTGTAACATCTATAACGGGCGCCGTTATACAGGATATGCTCCATAGAATCCGTGATCGTTTTCCAACTCATGTGCTTGTATGGCCTGTAACGGTGCAGGGTGAGACTGCCGCGAATGAGATTTCTACAGCTATTAATGGTTTTAATTCTATGATTGAGGATAGGCCGGACGTTATCATCGTTGCACGTGGAGGTGGTTCTATAGAGGATTTATGGTGTTTTAATGAGGAAATAGTTGTTAGAAGCATTGCTGCATCTGGTATCCCGATCATTTCTGCTGTAGGACATGAGACGGACTTTACTTTGTCCGATTTCGCTGCTGATGTGCGTGCGCCAACACCTACTGCGGCTGCAGAATTTGCGGTTCCAGTGCTTGAGGATTTAAAAGCTACAATTAAGCATCATTTTGATAGGCTGAGCTATAATTTGCAACAGATTATTTCGCATAAAACCAAGATTATGAGTTTTTGTGATAATATCCTTAAAAGTCCGGAAAGGCTTATACAGACTTATGAGCAGAAGCTGGATTTATTAGGTTTTAAGATACTTGGCAGATTGCCACAGATAATGGAGTCGCACATTTTAACGCTTAGTAGATTGAGCGCTAGAATCACAGATCCTAGTAAGCTATTGCAGATAAAATCGCTACAATTTTCTCATGTTAGTGGAATGCTTGCTAAAGCAGCGCAGAGCTATTTGACTATGAAAGAAAATGGTTTAATCCTGCAAGCGCAGCTTTTGCAAAGCTTGGATTATAAAAATGTGCTGAAACGTGGTTTTGCCATAGTGAAAAGCGGTGATTCTATTATAGCGTCGGCTAAATCTATAAAACCTGGAGATAGATTGGAAATTGTGATGCATGATGGTGAGATTAAGGCGAATGTTATTTAATCTTTCAATAAAATATCACTAATCTTGCTTAGTGGTGTGAGATATACATCCAAAAATTTGCCATCCGTATTTCCGTCAAAAACTAGATATTTCTCTACTTCGCCTGCTAATTTATCAAAATATTGCAGATTCTTGATATATTCTGACTGAAATGTAGATGATGATTTTATTTCCACGGCTGAAATTTTACCGCCCCATTCGCATATGAGATCTATCTCAACAGACCTATCTCGCCAGAAATACATATTTGGATCTTTGCCCTTATTAAAGCGATGTTTTAGTATTTCAAGAATCACCAAATTTTCAAATAATCCACCTTTTAAATAATGTGTTTCTAATTGTGAGGTATTTTCTATTCCTAACAATGAGCAAGCAAGGCCTGTATCATAAAAATATAATTTAGGCATTTTGATTAGCCGTTTGCTAAAATTTTTGTAAAATGGCTGCAAAGTAAAAATTATATAGCTCGCTTCTAGAATGCTGAGCCATTCCCGAGCTGTAGTGTGTGATATTCCAGCATCGGTTGCAAGGGATGAAAAATTGATCAATTGCCCGGTGCGACCAGCGCAGAGTTTTAGGAATGTTTGAAATTTACTAAGGTCACCGATGTTTTTTATGTCTCTTACATCCCGTTCAATATAAGTTTTTATATAGCTTGGGTAAAATTCTTCAGGCATCATTTTAGATTTATGTAATGCTGGATATCCTCCATTCAAGACAGATAACATACTGTTTTGGGGGGCGTTAAGTTCTCTCAAGCTGAGTGGTAATAATGTTATCATGCCTACTCTGCCAGCAAGTGATTGTGATACTGTGTTGCTAATTGTAAAATTTTGCGATCCAGTAATCACATATTTCCCCTTTTGAGGAGAGTCATCTACTATACCTTGTAGATATGACAAAATATCTGGCGCATGTTGCACTTCATCAAAAATAGCACCATTTGGATATTGTGATAGAAATTTTCTAGGATCGTTTAAAGCTAGTTCCCTAGTATCAAGATTTTCCAATGAAAGATATGGAAGATGAGGAAAAATCTTTCGTGCAATAGTAGTTTTGCCAGATTGCCTAGGACCAGTGATGCATAATACTGGGAATATCTCGGCATATCGTTTGACCAAGTCTTTTATATCTCTGCTATACATAATTCTTGCCTAATTGAAGTTTCAACTTTCAATTTGGCAGAAAAAATATTAAAAGTCAAGAAAAAATACTGTTTTATTTGAGGTGAGCGCGTGTATGCCATGCTCATAACAACGATTATATAGGGGATGTATGCCGACTTTGCCAAATTGAAGTTTTGACTTTCAATTTGGCAAAATCTTCCTACAAATCCATTAATTCGCGTCTTTTAGCGTCGGTTTCTGTAACTTTGCCAATTTCATTATTAGTGCGATCCATAGGATCAGTAAGATCCATAGCTTGATCAAATGCCTTGCTGAGTGCTGCTAATGTATTGCTCATTTTCTGCATTACCATTGATAAGTTAGATTGCTCAGGTTGTTTTGTAATTTCGGGTTTGCTCGACATACCAATTCTCCATGTAGTACACATTCAGATTACACCCGGTGGTTTTGAATAGTCAAATGGTTTAATTAAGATAGATGAAAAAATAAAGTTATGGTGACTTATTTTTTGTTACGAATGGCTGCTTGAGCTGCTGCAAGTCTAGCAATAGGAATGCGATATGGGGAGCAGGACGCATAATCCATGCCAATATTATGGAAAAACTCTATGGAGCGTGGGTCGCCGCCATGTTCTCCGCATATTCCCAATTTAAGCTTTGGGTTGGCCTTCAGGCCGCGTTCGATAGCGATTTTTATCAATTCTCCAACGCCTTCTTGGTCGATGGTGATAAATGGATCATGATTCAATAATTTGTTTGACAAATATTGTGGCATAAACGACGCAATGTCATCTCTTGAAATCCCAAAAGTAGTTTGGGTAAGATCATTTGTGCCGAAACTAAAATAATCTGCTTCTAGAGCTATTTCTCCCGACTTCAAAGCTGCACGAGGAAGCTCAATCATAGTTCCAATAGAATAAGGAGACGATATCTCTAATTTTCTTGCTACATCAATGATTAGCTTCTTAATCATACGCAATTCAGACGCATCGTTAATCAATGGAATCATTATTTCGAGGTCAATATGTATATGCTCGGCTTTAAGATGCTTTATTGCGGTGAATATCGCTTCCACTTGCATTTCGTAAATTTCTGGGAATGTTACCCCTAATCTACATCCTCTATGTCCTAGCATGGGATTTACTTCGTGAAGGGCTTTTAAGCGATTCTCGATTATAGGCCATGGTAAGCCTAAATGCTGAGCCAGTGCATGTTTTTCTGTGTCTTCTTGTGGTAGGAATTCGTGCAAAGGTGGGTCTAGTAGGCGGATATTTACAGCCTGTTCATTCATTATACGGAAGATATCTTTGAAATCCTCCGTGTGAATTGGTAATAGCTTGGCAATAGCACGTTCTTTTTGTTCCATATTTGGCGAAACAATCATTTCTCTTATAAGTGCAATCTTATCCGGGCGAAAGAACATATGTTCTGTTCTGCACAGTCCTATACCCTCTGCTCCAAGCTTTACAGCAGCGTTTGCATCTAGAATAGTTTCTGCATTTGCGCGCACTTTTAAACGCTTTGTTTTGTCTACCCAGCTCATGAATACATCAAATTCTGGAGTCATAGTAGGTGGAACCAATGGAATGGTACCTGCGAAAATATTCCCAGTGCTGCCATCAATAGTGACTTCTTCACCTTGGCGAATGATTACATCGCCAATTTTCATATATTTTTCTGTCTCGTTGACCAACATTCCAGTCGTACCACATACACAAGGCTTTCCCATGCCACGAGCAACTACCGCTGCGTGAGATGTCATTCCTCCGCGCACAGTTAAAATTCCTGCTGATACATGCATGCCTCTTATATCTTCGGGGCTTGTGTCATTTCGTATTAATATTACTTTGTGATGATGAGCAAGTTCTTCTGCGTCATATGGAGAGAATACTGCTATTCCAAGTGCCGCTCCAGGAGATGCTGGTAAGCCTTTTGCAAGGGGTTTGGGAATGTTGTTATAATCTATTCTGGCATGAAGTAGTTGATTGATAGAATCTGGAGCGATTTTCATAATCGCTTCTTCGCGCGTCATAATGCCTTCTTCTACCATATCTACAGCAATCTTGATGGCGGCTGCGGTTGTGCGTTTTGCTGATCTTGTTTGCAATATATAAAGCTCTTCATTCTCAACGGTAAATTCTATATCTTGCATATCTTTATAATGTGCTTCAAGAAGTTCTACGTGGCTTTTGAGTTTGTTATATACATCAGGCATTATATAAGCCATTGATGCCGCGGAGTTATTTGCTTCTATGTCGTGTGGCGTGCGCACGCCAGATACTATATCTTCTCCTTGGGCATTAATGAGATATTCGCCAAATAATTTCTTTTCTCCGGTCGACGGATTGCGAGAAAATACTACTCCAGTGGCAGATGTTTTTCCTTTATTGCCAAAGACCATGCTTTGGATATTTACAGCGGTGCCGATATCATCGGATATATCATGTAATTTTCTATAAATCACAGCTCTGCTGCTCATCCATGAGCTGAGTACGGCTTTGATAGATTGCTTGAGTTGATCATACACATCCTGTGGGAAAGCCATGCCCGATTCATCTAAGCTTAAATTTTTAAATTTTTCGATGATTTCACGTAACTCAGCTTCGGTAGGAGATTCGTCGTAATTTGCTAAGATTTCCTCAAATAATATTATGGGCACACCGAGCACAACGTTGGAATACATTTGGATTAGTCTACGATAACTATCTAGAGCGAAAGTGACGTTGCCAGAAGATGTTGCTAAATATTCGACTGTTTCATCGTTAAGTCCCAAATTTAAAATGGTATCCATCATGCCTGGCATAGATTCTCTAGCTCCAGAGCGTACTGATACGAGCAATGGGTTTTGTCCACCGAACTGTTTGTGTGTGGTAGCTTCAAGATCATCTATGGCCAATCGTAATTCTGCATCGAAATGTACAGGGAAAGACTTATTGTGTTTGTAGTAATATTTAGATACTTCTGTGGAGATTGTAAAACCATGCGGAACGTTGATGCCCAAAGTAGACATTTCTAAGAGCGCTGCGCCTTTTCCGCCTAGTAAATCTTTTGCTGTGTTAGGATTTAATTGTGTGCGCTTGTGGGGTTTGCCATAACCATGATGGCCAAATTTTACTATCCCTAATGTGAGCCATCCTGCATTCATAGAGCCTACGATGTAAGAGTGTGTGCGATTGATTGGCGCACCCGGAAGGACTCGAACCTCCAACCTCATGATTCGTAGTCATGTGCTCTATCCAATTGAGCTACGGGTGCGTAAGACCATTTTTAGGTCTGCTGCAGGATAGCCCTTAAAAGGGTTTGTGTCAAGAAATTTTATTTTAAATGTTATGTGATGAGTGTATACTCGTCACTATTTAATTTGCCGTAAATCCGTCATCCTCGGATTCGCTTGCGAATTCGGGGATCTCGTGTCACAAGAGTAATATCACTCCTGCCTCATGAGATCCCCGAATTTACTTTGTAAATCCGAGGATGACGGATAAATAATGGGTGTGTACTATACCTGTATCACCATTTAATTTGTGAGATAATATTATGGCTCTATTACCTTTGACTTATGGCCCAGACAAAATTTTTAGCAAAATCGCTAGCCCAGTTGAAGTTGTGGACGATGTGATTCGTTCCATCATTGATGATATGCTGGAAACAATGTATCGCGAACATGCAATTGGTATGGGTGCCAATATGGTAGGCATTCTGAAACGAATAGTGGTTATAGATATGCAGGAAGATGGGCTGCGCAAACCATATGCTCTCATTAACCCTGAAATTGTTTGGTTCTCTGAGGATGTGCAGACTCATCAAGAAGCATCGATTTGTTTCCCTGGGATTTCTGCTAATATTACGCGTCCACGATCTGTAAGAGTATGTTATCTGGATTACAATGGGCAGACAAATGAGCTTAAGGCAGATGGGTGGTTTGCAACTGTAATTCAGCATGATGTGGGTTATTTGAATGGTAAGATTTTCTTGGATTATTTGTCTAAAATGAAGAGGGATATGTTGTTGAAGAAGATGATCAAAAAATGACTTTTTTACCACATCGATGATTATCATAACAATATAGATATCTTATTTTTTGTGAAGGCCCATTCAAGTTTGAAGTGCAACAGAGGATAAGATTTTGAGATTATAGATGAGAGGTATAATTGAATAGATCAGATGGATAGTTTAATATTCCGATTGCAAAATCATAAGGAGTATAAACTATGCCA
>CANNRM010000020.1 GCA_947508155.1 Rickettsiales bacterium
ACCGTGAACACACCCCTTGCGAAAGGTGTCGATGACAATGGCATGAAAATTGCTTTAAAAGAGTTGGCGAAACAGTTTGAAAATCAGCTCCAATCAATTTTATGGACTCAGATGTTTAAGCGAGAAGATGCTAGCATGGCTGAAAAAATGTGGTCCTCTGAACGTACTAATGCTTTGATAGAAGCTAATGACGAATTGGGTGATTTCGGCGAGTGTGTTTATGAAGAATTGCTCGAAGAAATGCGGGTAAAAAATAAGATAGGACGTTAAATGCGGGTTACTCGAGATGCTAAAACATCAGAACAAATGATTAAAACTTTGCTATCGATGATACGCGAATGCAAGAAAATCATTGATAACGATAATAAAGCATTTGAGAAAGTTGGTATATCTGGCCTGATGGCCAACCAAGAGAAAACTATGAGGATGCTGCAAGAGTTTCATGATTACTACAAAGATGTAACAAGCACTCGTGATTTAAAAAATACAGTTCCAGAAACTTTGTTGAGAACGGCTGGAAATGAGTATGATGATCTACAAAAAGCATTTGAGCAATATCATACTAATCTGCAAATTGCAGGAAAAGTGAGTGATATATTCATGGATGCGATGAAGAAGAATATACAAAGCGATGCTAAAAAAGATTATGGATATAACAAAGACGGAATGCTGGTTTCAGATAAAAAGATATTATCAACTATGCCTTCTGTAAGTTTTAATAATAAGGTATGAAATGACTACAAGCGCACTAGGTAATGGAGTACACAATCTATTGACTGCTAATGCGGCTATGGCCGGGGCTGGTAAGGCTATGGCTCAGCCTGATGGCGCAACTTTGCAAACTCCAACTATCCTTAATAAAGGACAAAGCGGTCACACATTTGCTTTAATACGTGCAACGGATATATTCAAGTTTCAAGGTACGCTAGCTGCAAGTTCTGTGTCTGGAGCAAGTGGCGCTAATTTTCAGTATAATAGCAGATTAGGTGCTTTACTGGGTCAACCAGACGATCCGACCAATTTGTCGAACACAATGACTGATTTCCTCAATTCTTTTGATGCGGATATTCTAGGAAATGATAAACGCGACAATATCGTATCTTCAGCATCAACATTTACATCTCGTGTTAATGCCTATGTGGCTGGGCTGCAAGATATTAAGGCAGATCTTGAAAATGATATAGCAACCTCTGTTACTAGCATCAATGATATTATAACTAGAATAGTGGATATCAACAAAACACTCGGTGGAAATGGCAAAAGCATTAGCTCGGTGGAAGATCAGCGTGATGATTTGATATCAGAACTTAGTGCTTTATTGTCAGTCAAATGCTCATTCAATAACAATGGAATGGCTACAATCAGTACAGCTGGTGGTAGGCAATTAGTTACTAGCTCTGGTTATGTGCAATTGTCATATACAGAAGACTCTAACTTACTATCCCATAATGACAATTCTGATGTTATTGGAGTGCGTTATTATGGTTTAAATGGTAGCGATCAAGAGATTACTCAAATACAAGTGTCAGATGTAAAACACAAATTTGGTGGTAAATTTGCAGGTCTATTGGATGTGCGTGATAATGTGCTACCAAAGGCTTTGAGTGCGATAAATAACACAGTGAAACAAATCGCATTTCAAGTAAATGAATTACAAAATTCCGGCTCTGGTTTTCCTCCTGCTTCTTCCTTTACTTCTGAGCATACGATGCTTTTGGGGGATAAAATGGCCTTTACTGGGAAGGCGAATTTTGCCATAACAGATGCGAATGGCCAGCCGATTATAGATAATATTGGTATTGGTAATGCCGTTAAGCCTGTAACTGTGGATTTTGACAAACTTCGTACCAGAAATGGTGCTTTTGGGCAATTTTCTACGCAAGATGTAATGGATGAGATTAATCGCGTCGCAGAAGGATATTCTAAAGCGAGCGTAGGCCTTGGAAGTGTTGCAGTGCAAGCTGGTAAGCCAGCTCAATGGCTGATTGACCAAGTGAGATTGGTTCCTACGAGCGATATTTCTGCTGCTGGCACGATGTCATTTCAATTGGAGCTAAATAGCGGATCGCAATTTGATACTCAGTTTTTAGTGACTAGGATGCAGGTTTTTGAACAAGACGGTACTGATACGCATTATGGTTTAGCTGCTCAAAATACAGTCACAGTTTCTGCTGGGCAAAATGTGAAAACCGGGCAAGATATTATAGTTAATTTGAAAAACGATGATAATTTTAATACTGTTCGTCTTAGCATGCGCGTTATCGGTGCTAATGGTTTGGTTGAAGAAAAATTTGCTGATTTTATCATTGGCAGCGCGGGTGTGAATCTTGGTGGTGCGCAAATTCTGAATCAGCGTTCTGAGGCTATAATGTCAGAGCGAGTTTTAGCGCCACTCGTTCCTATGAGGCCAGCTTTAGCTGTGGGCGAAGTTGCAGCTGATGTTACGGCAGCAAAGCTTGGTGCTCCGGTAGTTAATGCAAGCTTCGTGGATGCGAATGGTCTTGCCGTTGCAAATGCTAATACTCCAGGATATTTACAAATTTCTGCTGTTGCTGGTAATGGTTTGATTATTGATTCATCCAAAACCAAAGTACGCAGCACAAACGCAACCGCTACTGAGATTCCTAAAAACCTCAGCCACGCATATGGATTGAATAATTTCTTCACATCTGATGCAATAAACCCAGCCACTGATCTTGCGGTGAATGGTACAATAGCTGGGAATTCTGGGATGATAAGCCTTGGTAAGGCTGAAGAAAACCAGCAAGTGCAATATATAATGAAAGGGCAGGTTTTGCCATCTGCGACGTTGGATTTTGGTGGTGGTGCACCAATGATTGGTGATACCGTAACCATTGGTGTTACTATGTTTGCTTTCAGCGCGGCTCCTGTTCTGGCTACAGATGTTCTGTTAGTAGGGGGCAATGCGGCAGCTAGCTTACAAAATCTTTATGATGTTGTGAAAGCAAATGCAGATGTAACCGCAGCTGTCACAATAACCCCACCAGTTGCTGGTGCAACTCAACTTAATATTACCGCTAAAACTGCGGGTGCAGTTGTGGAGGTGGATTCCAACGTTGGTGCCGGTAATGTGTGGAAGGTTCCGGCATCAGTAGTTGGTGGTGGGCTTGGTGCCACAACAACACGCAAACTCACTGGTGGATATGCTGGTGCGATTTATGATCTAAGTGGAGGCAATGCTGCTGTCGGAGCGCATTTTACTCTTAACGGAGTTCAGTTTGACTTTGTGGACGGTGCTCCAGTTGGTCCACGCCAGGTGCAGCGTAATGGTGGTGGCGTAGCGGTAGATACAATTACTAACCTTAAAGCAGCTTTGCAAGCATCAACTGACCCTCGTATTGCTGGGCTTTTTACATTTACGATAGATCATGCACATCAAAATCAATTGATAATATCCGCAAAAAATGAAGGCTCTAGCGGGAACTCTTTGACTATTTCAGAAAGTGAAGGCGGCAAACTAAAATCACCTGGTGACGTTGCTGTCCTACTTCCAGCAGCCAACCACCTCATCGGCGGTGTTGACATACCAACTCAAACCACAGTAAACACACATGCTTTACAAATTGGTATTGGGCAAAATAATGTGTTCAATGATTTATCAGTCAAAACTTTGAGTTTTGATTTATCTAGCACCGTTTCGCATCAAACTATCTCTGGTTTTTTCACTAGCTCTTTCCAAGCAAAGATGGACCATATGTTTAACAAAAGTCAGCAGCAAGACAAGGTAGATTCGGGTGTTTTAGAGAAGTTGCACATAGAATATGATCGCATTACCAAACTTTCAGGTGATAGTAGGAAAGCCGCTGAGGCCCAGTTTGTAGAATATTTACAATATAGCAAATTGCTGACTGCTTATGTGCAGAAGGTAATTGAATGGCGTAATTATTTGCTAGATACTCTAGCAAGAGGATAAGAATAAAAGTGCTACATACGTCACCCCGGAATTTGTGTAGCAAATATCCGGGGCCCAGTATGTTAAAAATGATTAGATTAAGTGCTGGATCCCGGATCAAGTCCGGGATGACATATCATGTCACAAGGGCGATTAAGCCTGGGATGACGATAATTACGAATTAAATAATAAGGAAGGCAAATATGTCAGTAACTACAAGATATAGTGTTCACACAGAACAAAAGAGTATGATTAGCGGTATTCAAAAAAGCGCTGAATATGCTAGAAATGCTCAGAGAAGCATGTCTTCTGGGCAAAAATATTTACATACATCTGAAATGACAGATGCAGAACGTCAGCAATCAATTTCTTTACAAAACTCATATGTTCGGACTATGCAGTTAGATAACAACGCAAAGAATTTTGCGGAGAAAATTAAAGTTGGGATGGAATCTGTTGATAGAATACAAAGTAAAGTCTCGGAAATCTCTGGTCTAATTGCTGAAAAACGCAATCTTGACCCTGATGCGCGAGCATTGTTCCAATCTGCTATTAAGAATGCTCTTAACACTATGCAAGTTGAGATGAACTCTACTTATGCTGGTGGCGGATATGTTTTTGCTCCTAGTGCTAGTAGCAATTCAGCGCCAGTTGGAGACATAGTAAATGGTCAAAATTATGGTGCAGATAAAGTACCTAATACAAATTATGTAAATAATCCATCTGGTTCTAACAAAGTAACTGTTGCCGAAGGAATGAGTTTTAATACAGATTTAAATCCGGCTGATAAGGGATTTAGAGATACTATAGCAGCTTTGCACATGATGCTTGATAACGTAAATGATCAAAGCCTTAGGGAGATTCCTGATGCAACCCTTGAATTTTTTAACACTGCGCAATCAGAGTTATCAAATTTTCTTGCGACTAATCTAAAGCCGCTTTATGACAATACTCAATCTGCTATAGCAAAGAACGATAATGCATATGATAATATTCTAGAGCAGCTTGAATCATTTAAGGCAGATCCTGTAGAATTCAGTGCGCGTATCGCTGATGAAAATACTAATATTGAGAGATTGATAGCTATAATATCAGCTCAAAGAGCGCTTCCTAGCTTGTTGGAAGGAATCAGATAAGAACTTCGTGGACGGACCGTCATCCCAGAATTTGCTGTGCGTAAGAATGCATCCCCCATATTGTCACCCCAGCGAAGGCGGGGTCAGTCAAATAATTTTGCGTTAGCGACGCAATAAAATATAACCAATAAAGATTATATAAACTGGATTCCCGCCTTCGCGAGGATGACATTAATCTGGTGAAATATAACTCTATATATATGAAAATCTAAAAGATGAAGGATGGTGGCCAGGGCCGGAATCGAACCGGCGACACAAGGATTTTCAGTCCTTTGCTCTACCAACTGAGCTACCTGGCCTAGTAGCCTGAGACATAGTTTATATACTAAAATTATTCTTATGTCCAGAGCTTTTGTGTGGTTTTATGCTGTGTCCTAAGATTCTTGTGTCTGTCCAATCGGATTTACATTATCGGAGTCGAGTTCCGTATCTTTGGTATCATTATGTATTTCGTTTGGATTTTGTGGCTGACTCCACAGAGAGCAGTCATAGCATGGTTTTTTTGCCTGTGCTCCTTCGTCGCTATCTTCGTCATATTCATGCTTTGGAGCTTGAATTTTTGTTTCGTGCTCTTCATATTCGGCATCTGAATTCTCGGCGCTATCTTCTGATTCTACATCTTTATTGTCACTAAAAGTATATTTAGGATCAAGATCTAAATATTTAATATTAAAGCCTTTTGCCTTTTCTGTGTTATGCGAGTTAATCCATTCGGATATGTGAGTTCCAAAATTCTCTTGTTCTTGCAGAGATAGAGATAGTAGGGATTTAAATACTGTTTTTAAATTGTTAGATTTGAAGCTTCGTTCTGCATTTTCATTATCACTATTAGAATTTTGAACTATTTCTTTTCTAAAAAAGATTTGTGTATAGTGGCGGATATGGCCTTTTGCTGCCTCTATTGTATGGCTGGCAGTCCATTGCTTTATTAGATTTCCAAAATTCTTTTGTTCTTCCTTGGAGAGAAATAGTAGAGATTCCATTGCTGATTTTAGAGTACCAGGTAATGCATCCTGTTCTTCATCCGTGACTTCCTGTGCTACTTCTTGTGCATATTCGTCAATGACTTCGTAGCATATATCGCGTGCAGTATTTTGAATTCTTTCCATATTAATTGAGTAAGTTATTATGTCGTTTAGGCGTTGTGTGCTTAAGAAGTTGGATACTAAATTCTCTGAAGCTTGATTTAGTGCTTGTTCAATAATGTTGTCAGTCATAATCACGTCTAGCGTAGATTTCTCTATTATGTCTTCTAATAACTGATCTAGAATCTCATCTTCCGCTTTTGCTGTAGCTGATTCGGTAGCGAGATGTACTGCCCATTCCTCGGGGTCAAGATAACTAACTTCTAACTGATCTAGAATCTCATCTTCCGCTTTTGCTGTAGCTGATTCGGTAGCGAGATGTACTGCCCATTCCTCGGGGTCAAGATAACTAACTTCCCACAATAGTTCTTCGTCTTCTTGTTTTTGTTCCTGTTTTATGGGTGCTTCTGGTTTTTTGCGTTGTTTTTTACCGGGGCTTCTGAAATCTGCAAGATCCCAGCCATTATACGTGTCATTATTGTGTACAATCTTAGATTCTCGTATTTTTGCGCTCTTTTTACTCATTGCAATAAGTGAGTCGATTTTTTTGTTTAACTCATCTATATAATCATCATTAATATCTTCGATAGGAGCTGTTGATTTCTCTTCTGCTATCATAATAGATTCCAAAAGTTTTTTAGGTGTCTTTGGGATATTAACAGTTTCGGTAGCTTCTAAAGTAGGAGGTAGAAGTGTAGGTAGCAATTCTTCTATAACGCTTTTCATAAATGGGTTTATCATGCCTTTTAGTTTGCTAGCAGCTATTTCGGGATTGTTTATTGATCTCTCTTGTGCCGTAGGAGATTGTTGCTTTGTTAAAGGCTTAGTAGGGCTGTTAAAAGATGGTGCATTTTCTTTTTCATTTTCTACTAGAGTAGGAGGCAGAAATGTAGGTAGTAATTCTTCTATTGATTGTTGCATAGCTGTCTGCATCATGGCATATAGTTGAGTAGCTATTGACTGCTGATCAGGTAGTAATGCGCTTTTTTTCAAAGGGCTAGGTTTGTGCGGGCTATTTAATTCACGTTTTTTTGGTGAGTTAGAATCAGTTAGTATATTTTCTCTATGCTGTGACATTGTAATCCCCCTAGATCAATTTGAATAGTAAAAATTCTATCTTTGTTATTGCTAAAATATTAAAAAAATATAATACTCGGTTGTTAACCTTTAGTCAATAACAAAATTCAATTTGCTTTTAAATAGCGAAAGAGATAATATGAGTCTTAAACAAAAATGAGGAAAAACATGGCTGGAAAAGTAACGGATGGAGAATTTAAAAAGGAAGTTTTGGAATCAGATATTCCAGTGCTTGTAGATTTTTGGGCCGAGTGGTGCGGCCCATGCAAAATGCTTGCGCCAACATTGGATGAGTTATCTAAGGATTTGGCTGGTAAAGTGAAGATTGTAAAAATGAACGTTGATGAAAACCCTGCGATGCCTTCTGCTTTGGGTATTAGAGGCATTCCAACTATGATGTTGTTTAAGAATGGCGAGAATGTTGGTACGAAAGTTGGTGCGTCGCCTAAAGCTGCATTAGCAGAATGGATTGCTTCATTGGTATAACGAAACGTCATCCTCGGCTTTGCTAGCAAAGTCGTGGATCTCATGATATAAGAGAAGCGCTCTCTCGAGTTCGCCTTTGCAGTCATGAGGTCCCCGAGATTTGCTTTGCAAACTCGAGGATGACGTTGGCTTGAACAATTGTTGACCTTTCAAAAAACAAAAATCTAAAATATGTCCCCAAATCAAATATCAATCAATATCAACTCTGTTTACGTTGAAGGAATAGATTCCCTCAAACGCTCAAAAAGCATACGCGATCTAATTCTTTGCCGTGAAAGCAAAATTGTATCCACAATTCCAATCTTGCATGATATAAACTTCGTAGCAAAAGCTGGTGATCGTATCGCT
>CANNRM010000021.1 GCA_947508155.1 Rickettsiales bacterium
AAATTATAGTCATCCCAACGAGACCCCGGCACACCCCCGGGATGACGTGGGTAGTTACGTTAAAACAATAAACGTTATTTTCTAAATTTTGTTTAACTGATACGCGAGACTGCTGATAGTAATGAGATTTAGTATAGTGCATTAATATATTTTATCCTTACTAATTGGAAGTGGCATTTCCAATTAGTAAGGATAAAATGCTCAAATCTATCTCAATCCTTCCTCATAAATTCATCAATAGCACCAAAAAATTCTTTTGGTTTTTCGATGAAAGGATTATGGTTACAATCCTTGATTATATCTAGCTTTGATGTTGACATCGCAACATGGATTTCCTTTGCTGTTGATAGAGGAATTATATCATGATCGCCATGGATAATAAGAGTTGGAATTGTGAGTTTGGCAAGCTCTGGCCTAAGGTCAAATTGTTTAGTTGTATATTCTGGCAAGAAAATATCCAATGTTTTCCAAAAGCCTTTAAGTGAATCTTGTGTAAAATATACAGTTTCTTCTTTAGCTTTTTCAGGATTATAAAAATATATGGAGGATAATGCTGTCATCTGCTTAGTCATAAGAGCAACGTCATATTTTTCTTTATCACTTAGCTCCTTAGTAGGATCAATCGCCCCTTTAACCTTCACCACATTCTTGGCATAATTTTGCATAAAAATTTGATTACCCTTGAGTGTTGCAGGAGAAGTGCTTACAAGTATCATAGATTTTACATGCTCTGGATATTTAATAGCATATTTCATAGACAAAAGCCCACCGTAAGAATGCCGAAGCAATGTGACCTTTTCATATCCAAGTGATTTACGCAAAGCATCTAAATCTTCGATAAACTGCGCATGACTTATATATTTTTTATCATATGGTGTATCGGTAGATTTTCCACATCCTCTTTGATCATAAAACGTTACCTGATTATGTTTTGCAAGTTCTAACATTTGCGGCAGGAGGTGATTATGTCCCTGTCCAGGGCCGCCATGAAGAACAATAATAGGCTCACCTTTGCCATAAGTTTCGTAATAAATCTTCCCTTGATCAAAACTAAGATAGCCGGATTTGTTCGGATGAACAGATTTGTGACAGCAACCAGTTAGGATAAATAATAATGCTAAAACATAGAATTTCATGTATGTTACCTCATAATCAAACTGACAACAACAATCTTTCAGGATCCTCGATATATTCCTTCACTCTCACCAAGAATGTCACAGCATCTTTCCCATCAATAATACGATGATCATATGATAGTGCCACATACATCATAGGGCGAACTTCAATTTTACCATCAATAACAACAGCGCGTTCTTGTGTTTTATGCATCCCCAAAATACCAGATTGTGGAGGATTGATGATAGGCGTGGAAAGTAGTGACCCATATGTTCCACCATTGGAAATAGTGAATGTTCCGCCAGAAAGATCTGCCATAGCAAGTTTTCCTTCGCGAGCACGTTTACCATATTCTCCAATATCTTTCTCGATATCTGCAAAACCTTTTTTATCACAATCACGAACCACTGGAACCACAAGTCCTTGTTCTGTTCCAACAGCTACGCCAATATCATAGAAATTTTTATAGACTATATCATCACCGTCAATTTCTCCATTCACTGATGGAATTTCCTTTAATGCAGCGACAGCAGCTTTCACAAAGAATGACATAAATCCAAGCTTGATACCGTGTTTTTTCTCAAAAATATCTTTATATTTCTGGCGTGTTGCTATCACATGGGACATGTCAATTTCATTGAATGTGGTGAGAATTGCAGCTGTGTTCTGTGAATCTTTTAAGCGTTGAGCAATGGTCTTACGCAGGCGAGACATACGAACACGTTCTATACGTGTTTCTGGTTCCGCAACAAGTGCGGAATGACGAGATTCTAACGGCGCGGCGGCAGGAGAAATGTTTTTTACCATTGCATTGATTGTATCGATTTTTGTAATGCGTCCATCTTTGCCAGTGCCTGTAATAGATGCAGGATCTAGAGCATTTTCAGCTACGATTTTTGCAGCTGCTGGAGGAAGCATATCAGCCGCTTTGACAGAAGCTGGCTCAGCGACTATAGCAGTTTCTGCTTTTTTCGCAGCAGGAGCAGCAGCACCTTCTGTTATGGATCCTAGCAATTCACCAACGGTAACAGAATCTCCTTCTTTCTTTTTGAGAGACGCAATAACACCTGATGCAGGAGCATTTACTTCAAGCGTCACTTTCTCTGTTTCAAGTTCTAATATAAGCTCATCCATAGACACGGAATCGCCTTCTTTTTTGTGCCATTTTGCGATTGTCGCTTCTGCTACTGATTCACCCAATGTTGGTACTTTTATTTCTACAGTCATTTGTTTGCTCTCTTTGTTTAATTGATTCTCAGCGCTTCTTTCACTATTCTAGTCTGCTCCTCTGTATGCACGGACATATAACCCGTTGCAGGGGAGGCGGCGTCTTTTCTGCCTATGTATAATAGCTTATTATAATCAAGGTTGCTATGAACAAAATTCCATGCTCCCATATTTTTTGGCTCTTCTTGGCACCATACTATCTCCTGGGCCATTTTATATTTGCCAACAATATCCACTATTTGTTTTTCTGGGAATGGATAGAGCTGTTCTAATCTTATGATTGCAACATTCTTAATCCCAGATTTTTCACGCGCTTCATATAGGTCGTAATATATCTTTCCGGTACATAAAACAAGCCTTGTTGCGGTGTGGTGATGGTCAGAATCTTCTATAACTTCATGGAATGTGTCATTCGCTAAATCATCAAGTTTAGACACAGCAAGCTTGTTACGCAGCAATGATTTTGGCGACATAATGACCAAAGGTTTGCGGAAATTCCTGAGCATTTGCCTACGTAGCGCGTGAAATAATGATGCAGGAGTTGTGAGGTTCATAACTTGTATGTTATTCTCCGCACAAGCTTGCAAATAGCGCTCTAATCTTGCAGATGAATGTTCTGGCCCTTGCCCCTCAAATCCGTGTGGAAGAAGCATTACAAGCCCAGACATTTGCATCCATTTTGTTTCAGATGATACAATGAATTGGTCGAACATTATCTGTGCACTATTGGCGAAATCTCCAAATTGTGCTTCCCAAATCGTAAGGTTCTTTGGGTTGATTGTGGAATATCCAAACTCAAATCCAAGCACTCCATATTCAGATAAATTACTATCTGCAACGTAATATTTACCAGCAGTATTGAGATGATTCAGAGGAACATAAGTTGAATTATTTTTCTGATCATGTAACACGGAATGTCTATGCGAAAAGGTACCTCTTCCAGCATCTTGACCTGTTAATCTAATATCAATTCCATCATTCAAAAGACTAGCAAAAGCAAGTTGTTCACCCGTTGCCCAATCAATTGGTTGATCCTTTGAAAGATCTTCCTTGCGCAAATCAAACAATTTGCCCAGCTTTGGATTAAGCGCAAAATCAGCGGGAGCCGCACATAATGCTAAGCCCATTTCAACAAGCTTTGCCTTATCTACGGCTGTTTTGATTTTCTTATCATCATTGCGCACGAAACCTTCCCAAAGTCCATCAAATTTATGAGGTTTTGGAGTATAATCATTTGCTTGTACAAATTCTTCATCCATATAGGCTTTGAACTTGTGCTGCATTTTTTGAAATTCGCCAGATGCTATTGTGCCATCTTTTTCAAGGCTTTCTGCATATATTGCCGCAGGGCTTTTCTTTTGCTTTATAATGTCATACATAACAGGCTGAGTATACATTGGCTCATCGCCTTCATTATGCCCATATTTACGGTAACAAATTACCTCGATAACAGTATCCTTACCAAATTTTTGAGTATATTCTACGGCTATTTTGCTTGCGAAAATTACAGCATCAGAATCATCTCCATTAATATGGAAAATAGGGGATCCAGACATTTTCGCAACATCTGTGGAATATCTTCCAGGATGTCCATCTTTTGCATTAGCCGTGAAACCTACTTGGTTGTTAATGACGAAATGCATAATTCCGCCTGTGGAATATGGAGGAAGATATGACATAGTAAGTGATTCTGGCACAACACCCTGACCACAAAATGCTGCATCTCCATGAATGAGAATGCCAACAACTTTGCGTCTCTCAGCATCGCCAATTGTATCCTGACGTGCGCGCACAGCGCCTGCAACTACAGAGTTTACTGCTTCCAAATGAGAAGGATTTGGAAACAAACTAATATCTATTACATTTCCATTTTTACAGGTCTTTTTATTCTTATAACCCATGTGATATTTCACATCTCCGGCTATTCCCAGAGATTTATCAAATGCGCTTTTTCCAGCAAATTCTGCAAGCACCGCTCTATCAGGCTTGCCTACAACGCGTGTTAATGTTGCAAGACGCCCCCTATGTGCCATACCAATCATAACTTCGGATGCGCCATGATTTGCGAGATATTCCACGCTATATTCAAGGGCTGCAATTGACGCATCTCCACCTTCCACCGAGAAGCGTTTTGCTCCTGGGAATTTGGTGTGAATGTATGTTTCCATTCCTTCTGTGTCAATAAGACTCTGCAAAATAGAAATCTTTTCATCTTTGCTAAATGTTGGGCGAGATTGAAACTGCGCATGCAGCCATTCCCTCTCACTTTTTTCCATTACGTGAGCACATTCCATACCGATCGTACCAGCATAGGTTTTATCTAATTTTGTGATTAATTCTGCGATTGTTGTGGCTCCCATAATAGGGTCAATTTTCGCATTGAGATCTGTGATGCCAAAATCTGCAGGAGTGAGCGAAATTTCTGCTTTGGTTTTAGGTTTTTCAAGCCCCAAAGGATCGAGATTTGTTAGAAGATGACCATGTTCTTTATATGCTTCTACGAGAAGCTTAGCTTTTAAAGTATCTATCGTTTGATCAGGAGCTGTTGTAATTTTCGGAGCATTTTTTGCTGGTGCTTTTACTTCTGTATCAACAGTTCCTACGACTTTAGGATATGACCCCCAAGAAGGAAATTGCTTCTGCTCAGCGCCATATTCTTTAAAAAAATTCTGCCATGAAATATCGACAGATGAAGAATCTTGGAGATAGCGTTGATATAACTCTTCTACGAAAACTGTATTACCGCCAAAAAGAAAACTATTTTTATCTAAATTTGAGCTCACTTGATTTATTCCTGATTTTATGACTGCCGCCGTCATCCCGTGCTACGACACGGGATCCAGTTCTTAATTATAAAACTCACGAAGTGTCAAATTAGCATTGCCGCTTACGCGAAGATTTTTAGAAAAGCACTGGATCCCGGATCAAAGTCCAGGATGACGGCGATAGTTCTAGTTTGTTATAACGCCAATATTCTACACAGTTTTATGTGTATTTATCAAGAGAAATTGTCCTAGAATAGGTATTTTTATTCATCACAAAGCTCAAACCCTAACATTCCCCCAAAATCATAATCTGGATGGTTGCGAACTTCTAGTGGTGTATCAGATATCATATGCAATCTACCATCCTCTATATATGCTCTATCAAGAAAATACCCTAGTACTGTGGCCATGGTTGCAAGGCTATAATATAGTCCAGCTCCAATATTGTCTTTAGCCTCAGCCCCAGAAGCCCCGCAGCAGCAGAGCCAATTTTCACCTTTGTAGATAAAGCCCATTTTGTCTTTGGGTAAGTTAATGGGAGAATTATATAACGGATTAGGTATGGAGTGACAATTCCAACCTACTACGACACCATCCTTTAATATATCGTCATCTTTTACCAAAATATCATCGCGTTCTATCATAAAAGGTTCATTCGGATTTGGTGCCCCCCATAATGGCGTTGCAGCACTGATTTGTTTCGTGCGATAGTGAAATACTACTGATGATCCCATAACTTTTCTCTTATAAATTGTGTTGGCAAGTTAAAGCAATTTATATACCATTCTCAATTCACAGCAGATTTCTACTACTACAAATAGCTTTTTCCTTTTTGTAGTTGTTAAAGCGTTAATGACGTATATTGTTGATTATGAACTTATATCCTCGCTGTAATAAGGACTTAGGCCTAACGCTCCTAACATATCCATATGAACATCCAAATTATCCCAAATCAACAATTCATTTGATACGATATTCAGAGCATTATTTTTTACAAAAGCAGAACATGGAATTTCGCTATTTCTACAAGCCATTTCTATGCAACGAGCAAGAGTTCGTAAGCTGTTGAAAGTACCTTCTTCTGGATGCGCTTCTCCAGCTACTCTAAAAGTCATCGTTGCAAGAGTACCTATGCACAACACTATACCATGACCTGGGTAGAGCCCAACTCCACTATAATGAATAATAAAAGGCATATCTGGATTTGTAGCTCCCCACAATGGATTTGCTAATTCAACTTGCCTTGTAACCGCACGAATCTTACCTTCTACCATAATTTTGCACTCTCCTTTCCTAAGCTATATCGCATTTAGACTAACCATTCAAATAAAAAGTTTATAAAAATATATATTCCCTATTGACAGATTGTTAACACATTTATATGATCCCCGCCAACCCAACTAAATTACAAATAGAGGAGCGGTGTCTAAAATCAAACCTATAAGAGCAGAAACTAAGATAAGACCAGTAATTATGGCAGGAGGACTTGGATCACGGCTATGGCCTATGTCAAGGGAGTCTTGTCCAAAACAATTTATTAAAATCTTTAACAATAAAAGCTTAATGCAGTTAACTATAGAGAGAAATCAAATATTTGGAAAACCATTAATAATAATAACAAAAGAGTATCATGAACTAGCCGCAAAGCAGGCAAAAGAATTAAAAATTGAGGTAGATTTTATAATAGAACCAATAGGTCGTAATACTGCGCCATGCGCCATAAGTGCATCTTTAGCATGTGATAAGGATGAGGTTATTGTATTGCTACCCTCAGATCATCATATTGAAAATACAGAATCTTATATTCAATCTGTATATCATGCTGTGGCAGCTGCAACCTTTGATAATATCGTAACATTTGGTATAGCACCTTCTAATCTTCATACTGGATATGGGTATATCAAGGCTTCATCTCAAAATATAGATGGTGCGTTTAAAGTTGCAGAATTTATTGAGAAACCTTCTCTTAAAGAAGCATATCAATATATTACAGATAAGGATTATTACTGGAACTCGGGGATTTTTATATTCAAACCCAGTACTATGCTTACTCTGGCATCTTCTCTTTCGCCCAAAATGCATAACAATGTGTGTCGCGCTTTTAAAAATGCACTAAAGGAAGAGGGTTCGGTATTTCTACATCAATCTTACGATAAGATTTCTCCTGATTCTATAGATTTTTCTTTCATGGAACATGCTCAAAATTTAGTGATGATTAAAGCAGATTTTGACTGGCATGATTTAGGGGGATGGAAATCCTTGTGGGATATATATGAAAAAGATGCGGTAGGTAATACCACACTTGGGGATGTGGAATTGTATGATACATCCAATTCATATATTCATTCTGACGGGCGTTTAACAGCGGTCGTAGGAGTGGATGATATTATTGTTATCAATACTGCCGATGCAAGTTTGATAGTGCACAAATCTCGCGCGGAGGATGTGAAGCATCTGGTGCAGAATTTGGTTGCAAAGGGCAGGGTAGAGGTTCGACAATAGAGCAGGGGCGCCATAAGAGTCACACCTCAAAATAGGGGTGACTCTTATACATGCCAAAAAATATTACTCAAATGGCTTAACGATAACCATAATCACAGCTATCATCATAGCAATTGCTGGAACTTCATTCGTAATACGATAAAAATTTTCAGAACGAGTATTTTTTCCATTCACAAAATCTTTACGCCAACGAGCTAAGAAACCATGCATAACAGTAATTGCTAGTACCATTGCAAATTTTATATGGAACCATATTCCTAATGCCTTAAAACCATATATATAT
>CANNRM010000022.1 GCA_947508155.1 Rickettsiales bacterium
AATATTATGATGACAGAAAATGATAATAAGTTATTTCCATTTTGGAAATAACTACAATATTTGAACTATCGAGTATTCCTAGATAGTTCAAATATTGCGTACAACAAAACAAAATACAGTTATCCGGAATTTCCGGAATACTCAAATAAAAAAGGAGACAATATCATGAAACAAAGCCTTTCCAAAATCCTGCGTGGTTATGAATCATTTCGTGAAAAATATGCTCATGGAGATAAATCTATCATGCAATCCCTGTCCCTAAATGGACAAAAACCAGAAATAATGGTGGTTGCCTGCTGTGATTCCCGCGTGGACCCTGCACTAATATTACAATGCGACCCAGGTGATTTATTCGTTGTACGAAATGTTGCAAATATAGTACCTCCTTATGAAAAAGATGAAAAACATCACGGAACTAGCGCAGCGCTTGAATTTGCCACATGTTTCCTAAATGTGAAACATCTTATTCTGCTAGGGCACAGCCAATGTAGTGGAATTCAGGCATTACTTGATAATGCAAATTTAGCTCAGAATGACTTTATTACGAACTGGGTTTCGGTGATAAAAACTCATGATTCTCATAAACATAATGTGAATGATTGTGCAAAAGTTGCTTTGCAAGAATCATATAAAAACTGCATGACTTTCCCCTGGATTAAAGATAAAGTTACAGGTGGAGAGTTAGTTGTTCATTTATGGTTTTTTGATATTAAATCAGGACAGATTTTTAGCTATGATGAGGCAGCGAAAGATTACATAAAACTTGAACACCAAACAATATAACAATGGAGCATAATATGATTTCAAAATTTTTAACTGTAGCAACTGCTGTCGTTGCATTATCACAAAATGTTTATGCTAATTCTATTTCGGGTGATGTAAATTTAATAAATTCTAAACTAGAAACCATCACCGTCAAGGGCAATCAGTCATTCAAGAATTCTCAATTTAAATCACTGACAGCCTATGGCACTCTTAATTTTGATAATATAATTATAGATGAAACGCTTAAGGTTGATGGCGCCGCGAATGGTAAAATTCTTGCATGTAAAGCATTTCATGTAAATGGTGCATTAAATGTACAAAATCTGAAATCATCCGAAGCTATTGTCAAAGGGGCGTTCAATGGAGAAGATGTTGTAATCACTGGCAAGACTATTATAGAAGGAGAACTTAACGCCAAGAATAGTAGCTTTCAAGATATTGAAATTAAATCCACTAAAAGCAGCTTAGATGACTCTACGGCTCATAATATTCTAGTTAATCCTACAAAGAATAAACCGCAAAAGATTATACTAAAAGGGAACACTGTTATCTCTGGAGATATTGTTTTTGAAGCAGGAGATGGAGAAGTGCATGTTGGGGATAAGGTTAAGATAAAAGGGCATGTGAAAGGTGCTAAAGTAATTCATGATGGTTGTGCGTGAGTTTTAGTTATGAATAATATCTCTATAAAAACCATAGCAGAATTCATCCTCACCAACTACAAAAGCATAAACCTCATCGACACATGGGGTGAAAAGAGCTTCTTCTATAACCCCAATAATATACTAAAACGCGGTGTTTATTTTTGCACAATCAAAGAAAAAGATGGAGCTAATGATAGAGCATCACATATTGATAGAGATGGTGTTTATAGGTTCAATTTTGGCATTTCAAAACAGACATTTATTAGTTTATTTGAGACAATTCCTAAACGCCCAGCTAAGGGTGGGCACATAGAAGGCCCATACGATTTCACGCAGCTTGACACACTCACTCCACATCCTGTTTATGGCTGGATGAGTTGGGTTTCTATCTTAAATCCTACGGAAAATTCTTGGGAGCAGATACATAAACTGCTTGATGAAAGCTATGGTCTCGCTTATAACAAATATAATAATCGTCATCCCGGACTTGATCCGGGATCCAGTTCTTTAAACAAAATAAATTCATGAAGTGGCCATTTATTATTAAACTGACGCTTACGCGAAGTTTGTTCATGAAAGAACTGGATCCCGTGTCGTTACACGGGATGACGAACAAACCAAACAAAACGCCAACATGACAATAACATGGGATGAATTCGAACGCGTTAACCTACGTTCCGGCACAATCATAAAAGTTGAGGAATTTCCTCGTGCGAAGAAACCTGCCTATAAAGTATGGGCGGATTTCGGATCAGATATAGGAGTACTCCAAACATCAGCGCAAGTAACTGCTCATTATACTCCAGAGTCTTTAATTGGCCGCTCTATTGTAGGATGTGTTAATCTAGGCGAGAAGAATATTGCCGGGTTTTTATCGCAGTTTTTACTCGTTGGATTTGCCGATCAAAATGGAGATATTTGTTTGATAACAGCGGATCCTAAAGTGCCTAATGGGCAGAAATTGTGCTAAGAGATCGTCACCCCGGAATTTTTCGCAGAAAAATATCCGGGGCCCAGTTATAAAAAGCATTAGTTTTTGACATAAATTATGTCAAAAATAGTAGATTAAGTACTAGATCCCTGATATTTTGCTACGAAAAATTCTGGGATGACAAACCATACAACAAAACCCTTCGCTTCTTCCAGCCTACGCCAAGGCTTCGGCGGACAGGCGCAATAACACTTGAGAAAAAATATGACAAATCCAATTATCATTTTCGGCAGTTCCCGAAGTTTCGGCGAAACCAGAAAAGCTGTAGAGACAATTATCGACAATAACCACGTCCCACTAGTTGATCTATTAACCCTCAATATTGGAATATATGATTATGAGCATAGCAATAGAAATGATGATTTTATTCCCTTGATGGAACGTGTTATCGAACATGATCTTATAATTCTTGCAACACCGGTCTATTGGTACAGCGTAAGTACGCATATGAAAATTTTTATAGATCGTATTACTGATTTGCTAGAAATCCGCAAAGATTTAGGGCGTAAATTACATGGCAAAAAGCTTTTTGTAATAGCGAATTCAGGAGGCAAATTACCAGCAGATTTTGAAGATCCTATAAAATTATTTTGCGAATATATGGATATGCAATATGCAGGCTGTTCTTATACATATAGAGGAGAAGTGAGTGAGGCTGAGATTGAGAAGACTAGAAAAGTTATATTTGCCTCTAACATCCATACTATTTCGCACTTAAATGGGAATTAGTATGGATAAAATATCAAATCCCGTATGTAGCCACAATATGCGACTGCTCAGCAGTTATTATACAACTATCCGATCTCGGATCATTTAAAAAATTATTCACATCTATCTTAAGCTCCACAAATTCCTCTTCTGTAATGAGGTTTGAGCTTATAAATTTATCGCGTAACTCATCTAGACGGATAGATAATAATTTTTTGATATCCTGCGTAGTATTATAATTTTTTGTATAATGCTGCACTTCAGAAAAAATATTGAGCTTTTCACAAATTGTTGGCAATTTTCTACCTAGATTATAATCAAACCCATTTAGCTCCCCATATTCAATAATTAAATTATGATATTTGTTGATAGAAGGATCAGTATTATTCTCTATAACGGAATTCATAGATGCTTCATGCAAAGAGAGTTTTCCACCTGATTTTAAAAGTGACGCCATGCTCTTTATTACATGCGCAGGATCCAGAACATGCATTAACACCAATCTTGAATAGACTATATCAGCTTTTTTATATTGGCCATTATCAATATTATCGATGTCACCCACTATAAATTGGACATTCTTGTGTCCAGCTAGCTCTATTCGATCCTTAGTTACCTGCACCTGGTCTGCACTGATATCTATTGCATATACTAGTCCTTCTGGGCCAACTGATTCCGCTAAATACTCCGTCATAGCTCCACTTCCACAGCCAACATCCCAAACAACCATATTTTTAACCAAACCCGCTTCTTTTAACTGAGCAAAAGATTCTTGTTTAAGCATTTCATTCTGCAAATTTAAATGATTTGCTCCATGTTTTCCTGTGCCCAAGATATATGTAGAATTTGCATTATGTTCTTTTGTCATAAAATAATACCTTGTGAGTGATATAAAATTGTATCATGTAGAATCTTCTGCTGTCAATACACCAAGTAGCATATCGATATTACAATCTTGGATATCAAAAATTCCTTTCATTGCTTCATGAAAACATTTAATAGAATCTACACTATGCCGCGGATTCATTATATTGCAAAAAGATTTTACAGTACGGTAATACAATTCACATTTTCTGCTTATTGCCCAACCCTCGCTCATGCTTAATGCTTCATAGCATTCTGCGCCTTTGTCCAACATTACAGCCCAGGCAATAACATTATATCCTTCGACATTTAAAGCCAATGGATTTGCTCCACTATTGAGCAATATTTGCATCATCTCTACATGCCCATTCCTGGCTACTCTATGAAGAGGCGTATCACCTGAAGCATCATTTGCTCTATTGATTATCTGCGATATAACATCTGGTTTTTCGTGGATGAATTTACACAAATGCTCCAGATAGCCCAACTCACATATCGCATGTAACTTGTATATTTGATGCTCAATGCTCTCTAAATATTGATACGGATGAAATTTCATGTTTAACTTTGGAGGCATCCTTATGCACTCGTTTTAATGGTAATAGCATGCAACCTTGAAACCAAAACATCAGCAAGTGCTTCCTTTACCATCCTATGTTGTTTAATCAATGGTAACCCAACAAATGCCTTGTCTTTAATGGATAGACTATAATGATCCTCATCGCCAGCAAGGTCGATAATTTCTATACTAGCTTCTGGGAAGGATTTAAGTATAATAGATTCAAGCTCGATTTTACTAATAGCCATAAAAATACCTTATAAATTCACATGCAAAATACTCCAAAAATATATAATTTACAAGCATTTGCTGCGCTTCCATTAGCAGGCAAAAAAGTTGGTGTTTTAGGTGGGTCATTTAACCCTCCTCATGCAGGTCATTTGGCTATATGCAAAAAAGCTTTAGAGCTAGGCCTAGATTATGTTTTATGGCTTGTAGTACCACAAAATCCACTAAAACCTCCATATGAATTGTCGCTGCAAAAACGTACGGAACTTGCAGCGGGACTTGCATCAATTGAACCTCATATCATTGTTTCTTGTTTAGAGGAAGAAACCAAAACAACAAATACATATGATAGTTTGAGTTATCTCACATCACATTTTCCTACAACTAATTTCATATGGATTATGGGTGTTGATTGTCTGAAGGAATTTCATTTATGGGAGAATTATGATAAATTCCCGGAACTAGTTGATGTGATGATTTTCAACCGCAAAGGATATGAGCATTTATTGGCGGATTCTATTGCGGGAAAGATGCTGAAAGCTAAACCTTGTAAAAAATATGAATCTGGTGTAGTATTTGTGGAAGAAAAATTATCGGATTTGTCCTCTACGGAGATTAGGGGAAAATAAGATGAAAAAACGTCATCCTCGAGTTTGCGTAGCAAATCTCGGGGATCTCATCGCACAAGAGTAATGCTCGATCAAGTTTTCTCTCCTAATGTCATGAGATCCCCGAGCTCCGCCTGCGGCAGCCTCGAGGATGACGATACAACTTTTTCACAGAAATAAAAACAACAACAGGAACAACATGACACCAGAAGTACTAAAAGAGCTAATCCTCAAATTATTAAATGACAAAAACGCAACCAATGTAAACGTCATCGACTTACAGCACGCAACAAGCCTTACAAGATTCATGATCTTCGCAAATGGCCGTTCCTCTAGAAATATCGTTGCTATTGCTGATTATGTTGCTGATGAGCTAAAAAAAGCCGGACATCCTCATATTTCGATAGAAGGTCTTGGCAATGCTGAATGGGTTCTGATGGATGCTGGTGACGCTATTGTGCATCTTTTCCAAGCAGAAGCACGTGAACTTTATAAATTAGAAGATCTATGGGGAGCAAGGAAGAGTTGAATTCTTACCAAAACAAAATACCGTCATCCCGTGCTACGACACGGGATCCATTTAAAATAATCCTTTTCACATATATTTTTATACAAAAATATATGTGCTTTATATTATCTCTTACACGAAATTATTTGACTGGACCCCGTGTCAAGCACGGGGTGACGTTAATGTTACTATCCATCTTCCTCGCTAGCAACGCCTGTGCACAGGAGTGCGTTGTACTTTTGCACGGATATCTTAGAAATAGCAAATGCATGCATCCCGTAGCAGAGATATTGGAATCTAAAGGATATAAAGTTCAAAATATTTCTTACCCTTCTACGGATTATTCAATTCAAACATTATCTAGAGAACATGTCGCACCTCAAATCGATCATTCAAATTGTGACAAAATGCATTTTATCGGTCATTCAATGGGTGGCATTATTGTAAGGCACTACCTCTCCGAAAATAAACCTACAAACCTAGGCAACGTTATACTTATCGCAGCACCAAATGGAGGAAGCGATCTAGTTGCATCAATTGAGGATAATCCAGTTTTTGCATGGGCATTAATCGGCCCTGCGGCGCGTGAGCTTTCTCCTGGATCAAAGCTATTACAAGAACTTCCATTGCCCGATTATAATGCTGGCATTATCACAGCTAGTAAATCTATTAATCCCATCACATCTATTTTCTTGCTAGACGGAAAAAATGACGGTACACTCACAGTTGAAAGTATGAAGCTTCAAAATATGAAAGATATAGTCAATCTGGAAGCGACTCATACCTTAGTTTTACTGCATCCTGATATTGGAATGCATATAGAGAACTTTTTGAAGAATGGAAGATTTGTTAAAGTGAAATAATAGCGTCACCTGCCATGAGCAAAGCGACGTGGTGATCTCCCTATTTATAAAGTGAGATTGCCACGCAATGATAGCATCGCTCGCAATGACGCTCTATAGGAGATTTGTAAAATGAGATGGGTTGCCTTATTATGCCTTAAAATTACCTGCATTATTATCCTATGCGGCATTACATATCAATTTATCAGCGTCCGAATAGACGAAGCAAAATATCGTCCAATGGGAGAGCTCGTAGATATTGGTGGATATAAATTACATATACATAAAACAGGTATAGATTCTGGACCAACCATAGTACTTGATATGGGCATGGGTGGGAATTTACTATATTGGAGTTTGGTTCAACCAGAAATAGCAAAATTTGCTAGGGTTGTTAGCTATGATAGAGCGGGGCTAGGTTGGAGTGATCCTAGTCCAAAATCACGCACTAGCGAAAATATAGCAGAAGAATTACATACATTGCTGCATAATGCAAATATCCCACGTCCATATATTATTGTAGGACATTCTTTTGCTGGAATTAATGCTCGAGTTTTTGCAAATAAATATCCAGATGAGGTGATGGGTGTAATTCTTGTGGATTCAAGCCATGAAAATCAGATGGAGAAGTTACCTAAGCAAACTGATTTGTTTTCTAAATTACTACGCTATAAACTAGGACATTCAGTTCTTATGGCGCTTACTAATATCGGTTTTTCACGTATTTATGAGAACCTCACTTATGATCATAAATTATCAAATGACATTAGAACGGAGATAATTGCTACAAATGCCACGACTCAATTTATGCAATCATGCATCAATGAATGGTCTATGTTTCCTGATAATTTGGACTATGTTAAAAAAACTGGGCAAGATTTAGGCAATAAGCCATTAACAGTCATTACAGCAGGCATGAAACCGCATGATGATCTATGTGCTAGCCGTGGGTTTGATAATATTTCCTGCAAGGATGCATATGTGGCATGGCAAGGATTACAGAAAGATTTGGTAAC
>CANNRM010000023.1 GCA_947508155.1 Rickettsiales bacterium
ATTAATAGAAATAATCGTTTGCGCAGACTTATCGAGCTTAGGGCTCCTGATATTATCGTACGTAATGAGAAAAGAATGCTACAAGAAGCCGTAGATGCATTGTTTGACAATGGCAGAAGAGGGCGTGTTGTAAAAAATAATAACAAGCGTCCATTCAAGTCTTTGAGTGATATGCTGAAAGGTAAACATGGTCGTTTCCGTCAAAATCTTTTGGGTAAACGTGTGGACTATTCCGGTCGTTCTGTGATCGTTGTGTGTCCTGAGTTGAAGTTGCATCAGTGCGGCTTGCCAAAGAAAATGGCGTTAGAATTATTCAAGCCTTTCGTATATGCAAAGCTTGAGCTATATGGTATTGCTGGTACTATTAAAGCTGCTAAGAAAATGGTTGAAGGCGAAAAGCCAGAAGTTTGGGATGTGCTTGAAGAAGTTATCCGTGAGCATCCTGTGTTACTTAACAGGGCGCCAACACTTCACCGTCTTGGTATTCAGGCTTTTGAACCATTATTGATTGAAGGTAAGGCTATTCAGTTGCATCCACTTGTGTGTGCTGCGTTTAATGCTGACTTTGATGGTGACCAAATGGCTGTTCACGTTCCGCTTTCTATTGAAGCGCAACTTGAAGCAAGAATTTTGATGATGTCTACGAATAATATATTGAGTCCTGCGAATGGTAGGCCGATTATCGTTCCTGATAAAGACATCGTGCTTGGTCTTTATTATTTGAGTGCAGATTTGCCAGATGAACCTGGTGAAGGCATGTGCTTTAGTGATATGGCTGAGTTGCATCACGCATTGCATGACAAGGCGATTACTTTGCACAGTAAAATCAAATTCCGTAAGGAAATGATGAATATCAATGGTGATATGATCAAAGCTGTTATTTAAACGACTCCTGGTAGATTGATTATTGGTGAGTTACTTCCAGTGTCTAAAGATGTTGGATATAAGCTTGTGAATAGACCTTTGACTAAGCGTGATATTTCCGGAGTAATTGATATTGTGTATCGTTATTGTGGTCAAAAAGCGACGGTGATATTCACTGATAGATTGATGAATTTAGGCTTTAAATATGCGTGCCAATCAGGAATTTCATTTGGTATGGACGACATGGTTGTTCCAAAATCCAAAGGTAAGCATATTGATGCTACAAATTCTGAAGTAAAAGAGTTCGAGCAACAATATACAGATGGTTTGATCACATATGGTGAAAAATACAATAAAGTATTGGATGCTTGGTCTAAATGTACAGATAAAGTCGCAACGGACATGATGAAGGAATTTGCTGACGGTAAGGGTATTAAAGGTGCGCCTGGTCATCAAAACTTCAACTCTATTTACATGATGGCAACATCAGGTGCTAGGGGTTCTGCTGCTCAGATTAAACAGCTTGCAGGTATGAGAGGGTTGATTGCTAAACCATCTGGGGAAATTATTGAAATTCCGATTATTTCTAACTTCCGCGAAGGTTTGACTGTGAACGAATATTTCAACTCTACGCATGGTGCTCGTAAAGGTCTTTCTGATACAGCGTTGAAAACAGCTAACTCTGGTTATTTAACAAGAAGGCTTGTTGACGTTGCTCAGGATTGTATTACTACAGAGCATGATTGTGGTACAACGGAAGGTCTTGTTGTTTCAACAATCATCGATGGTGGTGAGGTTACTGTTCCTTTGGCTGAACAAATTCTTGGCAGAAGCGCGGCGATTGATACATATCACCCTCTTACAAATCAGATGATTGTAGGTGCTGGTGAGCTTATTACAGAGAGCGTTTTAGAAGCAATTGATAGTGCTGGTATTGACTCAATTAAAGTGCGTTCAGTATTAACTTGTAAATTAGAAGAAGGTATTTGTACTAAATGTTACGGTCGTGACCTTTCAACTGGTAATATTGTTGCTATTGGCGAGGCTGTTGGTGTTATTGCTGCCCAATCAATTGGTGAACCTGGTACGCAGCTAACGATGAGAACGTTCCACATTGGTGGTGCGGCGATGCGTGGTGCAGAGGTGTCATCTGTTGATGCTACTTTGGATGCAACTATCAAGATTCTGAACAGAAATATCGTTATTGATTCTGAAGGGCGTAAAATTGTGATGAGCAGATCATGTGAGATTCTGTTGATTGACGAAAAAGGCCATGAAAAAGCCCGTCATAAAGTACCATATGGTGCTCGTATGTCAGTTGATGATGGAAGTGCTGTTAAACGCGGTCAAAGACTTGCAGATTGGGATCCTTATACAATGCCAATTATTACAGAGAAATCTGGTAAAGCTGTATTTAAGGATATGATGCTTGGTGTTTCTGTGCGTGATATTATTGATGAAGCAACTGGTATATCTAGTAAAGTAGTTGTAGAAGCTAAGCATGGTGGTAAGTCTGGTGATTTACGTCCAAGAATTCAGTTACTCGATGAAAATGGTGATTCTATTGTACTTTCAAATGGTTTGGAAGCTAGATATTATCTTCCAGTAAATGCTATTTTGAGTGTTGAAGATGGATCTAAGATTAATGCTGGTGATATTCTTGCGAAAATCCCACGGGAATCTGGTACTACAAAAGATATTACTGGTGGTCTTCCACAAGTTATTGAAATGGTAGAAGCTCGTATTCCTAAGGATCATGCTGTTATTGCTGAATTTGATGGTAGAATTGAATTTGGTAAAGACTATAAATCCAAAAGGCGTATTATGCTTCATCCAATTGATGGAGGAGAGCCGATTGAATATATGGTTCCAAAAGGCAAGCATGTTGTGGTGAATGAAGCAGACATCGTGAGAAAAGGCGATATGCTGATTGATGGTACACCTGTGCTGCATGACATTCTGAAAGTTATGGGTGTTGAAGCTCTTGCTCGTCATATCGTGAATGTGATTCAGGGTGTGTATCGCTTGCAAGGTGTGAAGATCGATGATAAGCATATTGAAGTGATTATTCGTCAGATGCTACAGAAAGTGGAAATCACGGATGCTGGTGAAACAACTCTGCTTGTTGGCGAGAAAATTGATAAGATGGAACTTGCTGAAATTAACAAGAAAGCGTTTGATCAAGGCTTAAAGACTGCTTCTGGTACGCCGATTCTTCAAGGTATTATGAAAGCGTCGTTGCAAGCTAGATCATTTATGTCTGCTGCATCTTTCCAAGAGACAACACGTGTTCTAACTGAAGCTGCTGTAAGCGGTAAGGTTGATCGTTTGATTGGCTTGAAAGAAAATGTGATTGTAGGACGTTTGATTCCTGCAGGTACAGGGCTTTACATGAGCAAAATGATGAAGCTTGCTGGGCATAGAGACAAGGATGCATTATCTGAGGCTACTTCTGTGGTTGCAGTGAAGCAGTCCAAGGAAAGAACAGATGCTGATTTATTATTTAAAGCTGAGACTGATTCTTCTGAAATCTAGATGTATAAGTGCCATCTGATTGGTGGCACTTATTATCTTTTAAGCAAAAGGATGCAACATGCTATTACGTTCCGGTATTATAGTTGCAATATTCACCCTTTTTTCGCGCATATTTGGTATGTTTCGCGAACTTTTCGTCGCAGCTACTTTTGGTACTGGCCCACATGCAGATGCTGTGAATGTAGCATTTAAACTCCCTAATCTTTTTCGTCGTATTTTTGGTGAGGGCGCTCTAGGCTCTATCTTTGTTCCAATGTTTACAGAAAAGCTAACCCATTCTCCTGTAATGGCAGAGAGATTCGCCAGTAAGGTGTTCTTTTTCTTGACGCTTTTGCTTGTTATTCTTACTGGTGTTATGCAATATTTTATGCCCGAGCTGATGGTTGTTTTGGCTCCTGGTTTTAATGCATCGAAAGAGAAATTTGATTTAACAGTACTTCTTTGTCGCATCACAATGCCATATCTTGTGTTCATATCTCTTGTTGCTTTGGTTGGTGGAATGCTTAATTCTGTTGGGCGTTTTGCGGCCTTTGCAGCGTCCCCTGTGATTATGAGCTCTATAATCATTGGCGGTACGGTTCTTATGGATGAACACATGCCAAACACAAGCGCAATTGCTTGGTCTATTGTGCTTGCCGGTGTGTTGCAGTTGTTTTTTATGATTATTTCGATGTATAAAAATGGTTTGCGTCTTAGAAAGCCTGTTATGGCGCATAATGATCCGGATATTAAAAAGCTTCTAAAATTGATGGTGCCGGCGACTATAAGTAATGGTGTTGCGCAGCTGAGTTTATTTGTGTCTCAATCAATTGCGAGTTTTATCCCTGGTGCTGTATCGATTCTTTCTTATGCGGATAGGATATATCAGGTTCCTATGTCTATTATCGGTACGACATTTGGTACGATATTGTTGCCTACTCTTTCAAAATTATATAAATCTGGTGATTTAGAAAATGCAAAAAAAACACAGGATGAAGCGATAAAAATAGGACTTTTAATGTCGTTTCCGTGCGCTGTTGCGATTATTGTTTTAGCAGTGCCAATAATTAAGCTGATTTATCAGCATGGAGCCTTTACAGCTGATGATACGATACGTACAGCGGATGCTATTGCAGCATATTGTATAGGGTTGCCGGCATTTATTTTATCCAAGATATTCATGCCTATTTTTTATGCAAATCAGGATGCAAAGACACCAATGAAAATCACGATATATACGATTATTGTGAATATCATTTTAAACATTGTGTTTATGTATCCATTGGCGCATGTTGGGATAGCGCTTGGAACGTCGGTTGCAGCGTGGTTTAATGTGTTTTTATTTGTTAGATATGCGAAGATTCATGGATATTTTCATTTAACCAGGGAAATGGTTATGAACTTTGCTAAGATCCTTCTTTCTTGTGTGGGTTCAGGTTTTTTTACATGGGTGATTTTTAGTGTATTTGTCGCTCACTTATCTCAGGATAGTATTTTATTTGAGGCAATTTCCGTTCTTTCTTCAATTGGAGCAGGGTTTGTGATATATGTTGGAATAGCTATGTGGTTTCAGGTGTTGGATAGGGATGTTATGGGGAAGTTGAGAAGAAAATAATAGACATTGTGCAACAATTGTTGTACAATAATCAGCATATGATATGTTTGAGAGGTGTATTATGAGAACTATGAGTATTAGTCTTACTGAAGAGTTATATGAAAAAATAAAACGTATGATTCCATCAAAGCAAGTAAGTAAATTCATTGCTTCTGCTGCAATAAAAGAATTAAAGGCTAAAGAAGAATATTTAAAAGCCTGTTACCTTGAAGCGGATCAAGATGAAGTTTTAAATGCTGAGCTTGATGAATGGGATCAAATTCATGATTAAAGACATTATTCACGTTCTAAAAAATGGTAAGAATGTCGAAATTTCCAAAGGTGATGTTTATTGGGTAAGTCTGAGTCCTACGATAGGCACAGAGACACAGAAAACTCGTCCTGGCGTGGTTGTTTCAGGATATGCTCAAAACGTATCATCTAAGAGAGTGATGATTGTGCCAGTTACTTCCCAAGTCACTAAGATACATCCATTTGAAACTGCTATTTGTGTTGCTGGAGAAAAAGCAAAAGCTATGGCCAATCAAATGAGGTCTGTAGATAAACAAAGACTAGGTAAGTATATATGCACAGTAACAAAATCTGAACTTCGCAATATACAATCTGCAATAAAAATAGTTTTAGAATTGGAGTAACAAAATGTTTAGCACAAAAAACAAAGCCAATATTCAAGATCTAATCAAGTTCGTAGCGCTTATAGTTATGATGATAGATCATTATGGGCTTTATTTGGATAGCGCACAAGGGTACAGAACAATAGGGCGTTTTGTATTCCCAATTTTTGCTTTTTATACTGGATATAATTTTCATGGGAGAATGCGGCATTCCATATGGATTTTAGGTGCAGCTTTAATAGGAATGCATATATATGTTCTTGGTCATTTTGTGACTAATATTCTTATAACTCTTGCATTTGGCCAGTTATACCTATCATTTGCTGGCAAAGCAATCCTTGCCAATGAACATACATTTTTAAGGCATTTCGTTGGTATGCTCATTTTTACACCATTTACTATGGATTTCATGGATTATGGGACATTAGGAATTGCATGGATGATGCTTGGGTATAAGTATAGTAACGGCGGTAATAAGGATGATGGTGATTTGTTGCTTGTAGCTCTTTGCACAATGATTTTCAACGAATATGGTATGTCGCAGGTATATTATAATTTATGGTATGCATTGGGCGGTGTTGCGGCGGTTGCTTTGTCGGCTGCTTGTTTGAGATATGCTGATAATATCAGGTCAATTCCGGTGGATGTGACCATAGTTACAAGGAATATGTTATATATTTATTTTGTGAGTATTGTTGGGTTGCTGGGAGTGGTGTATAAAAGGATGTATATGTGATGCTATTTACACAAATTACTCAAACTGATAATATAAAATAATGTGTTTGGACACCCTAGTATACAAAATCTAGATTTTTATTATTGCTTCATGCATACTAACTTGTAGAGCTATTTTGCTCATGCAAAATTTAGAGATCAAATATGCCAAGTCCAGTATTGAGCAAACTCTTATCATTAAGCAATAAACTTCCTATTAGTGCATCAGATCGTGGTCAAGCAATGAAAGGGCTTGATCGCGCCCAAATTCAAGCAAAAAAAGAAGAGCTAGAAAGAGATTACGTTACAATCAGCGATGCTGAAATATCTGAAATCAAGCAGTATAAACTTTATCTTGCTCTTCCTGAGCCATCAAGAACAGCATTATATGATTTTGTTGTGGCAAAAGATCCGGCAAAAACGGCTACACTAGCAAATTCTAGAGAACATTTGTCGTCTCCGCTAGTGCAGGCTAACGATAGATTAGGTACTGCATTAGCTTATCTTGCTTTAAAAAATAATGATCAAAGTATACTTAGTAATTTTGACAGGCCAAAAGCAAAATGCGATAAAGTTTTTGCAGGTAATATAGATGCATTAGAATCATATATCCATAATTACAAAGAGGCTTTTCCTAAAGCTGATATGCTTGTAACAAAAGCTTTTGGTGATATATACATTCAAAATGATCAACCTCCTTTACATCCAACATGGCAACAGCTATTGGCAAATGATAAGGAAAGAGTAGTAGGGCGGTTATTGAAGGATAGTGAGAATTTAGACAGCCCAGGGCCGAAGAATTTAGATACAGCACTTGCCAGTAATGTAGAGCGTTTATTTCCAAAAATTTTAAGTACAGTAGATGCTTTGGATGAAAGTCGCTTACAAAATGATGTAACAAGGGCTAAGATCAGGGATTTTATTAAGGAGTTCTATAAACTTTCAATTATATCACACGATACTGATGCAGATAAAGAGATTAAATTAGAAGCAGCTCTCAAAAAATCTATAGAAGTAATTAGCTCTCCTGATATAAAAACGAAAGCAACTGATGCGATGCCAGATCTCAATATACCTAGCTATAATACGCTGGTTGAAATGAGAAAGGCAGAGATTGCTGCAAAGCTTGGTATTAACCCAGAGATTCAGAGTGCGGGGGTAGGAGATAGTACAACTGCTAGAAAGTCTCCAGTCTTGGCTAAAAAAGATTACTATTTAAGAAAGCTTGAACCAGGGGAGACGAGCGGTTTTTATTTAGGAAAACTTACAAGTTGTTGCCAATCTATGGATG
>CANNRM010000024.1 GCA_947508155.1 Rickettsiales bacterium
CAAAGAAATCAAAACCCTAATCGGCCAAGATGTCAAAATCTTCATCGACCAAGAAGGTGGTAGAGTAGCCCGCATAAAACCACCAATCGCCGAAAAAACATTCCCAAATATGGAATTTTTTGGTGAAATCTATAGAACTCAAGGAAGTGCTGATGCAATTAAAGCAGTAGAACAAAATTTCTTCGAATTAATGAGCGAGCTCAAAGAGCTAGGAATTGATGCAACATGCGCTCCAGTCTGTGATTTACGCCATCCAGGAGCACATGACATCATAGGAGATCGTAGCTTCGGAACGGACCCACAAATAATGATAGATCTGTGCGCAGCAGCACTAGATGGCATACATAGAGCTGGTGGAGAAGGAGTATTAAAACACATTCCAGGTCATGGCAGATCAATGCATGATAGCCATCTTGATCTACCAACTATTGACGCAAGTTTAACTGAATTAGAACAAACAGATTTTGTTGTATTTAAAGCTCTTGCAGATAAATGCCAATATGCCATGACGGCTCATATTGTCTATACATGTTTTGACACAGAAAACACAGTGACAACATCGAAAACTGCTATAGATTATATCCGTAAAAATATCGGCTTCACTGGCATGCTGATGAGCGATGATTTGGATATGAAAGCGCTATCAGGCACATTGTATGACAAAACACAAAGCGCCTTACATGCTGGATGCGACATTGCACTGCAATGTAGTGGCAATATAGATGACATGGTAGAGGTCATACAGGCTATACATCAGACTCGTTAGCACTCTTTGTTCCAGCACGTTTACCGCTTTGTTCTACTTTCTCGGTAGTATCTGCTTTTACCACTTCATCATAACTCTTTTTTGCAGGACCTCTTGCACTACCACTTTTCTCTTCCTCTACTGGCGCATCTGATTCCGCCACCTCTTCTAAGCCTCCGCTACGTCCAGATGATGCTGGAGCTTTGTGTTCCGTTTTATCACCTTTTGCATCAAGCATATCTTTTAAATCAGCCTTGAGCTTATCTTTGAGCGAAGCTTCTGGAGCTTTGTCTGTTGTATCCGGCGTATTTGCATCAAACTCCATATTACCTTTTATACCTAGGTCCATTTTTACATTAATATTCATAGTGCCTAATTTAGTCCCTTCTGGTTGCAGCATATCAGATCCACTAGAGTTACCACCGCCGGCATTATCAGATATAACATGAGTCTCATGACTCAAGGTTTCAGTGGTAGAAGATGTAGTGGCTCCATGAGCATCTGCTTCTACAGCCTCTTGCTTGCCACTCTTAGCAGTTTTCTCTTGTGATAATTCAGATAAAATCTCCTCTCGAGACTTACCTTGCAGAAGACCCTCGGCAATTCTATTACGTAAAGCTTGATTCTCATTCTCATCTTGACCGAGCTCACTTTTGGCGAAAGGATCACTTGTTGAAGCGCCCTGCCCACCAGGCCCAGATCTATCCACATGAGGCTTAGCAACAACCTTATCGCTCATTTGCTCAGTTGTTTTCGAAGCAGTTGGTGGCTTATCGCTTGGTGTTTTTGTTACATCAGTTTTCGTGCTTAGCTGCTCTGCTTTAGCTTTTGCTTCCTGAGCATACAATTCTTTATAATCAACCTCTTTCCATGAATCTGGCAACAGATTACTTAGAGAGGTTTTTTTAGATATTTTTCTTGCCTTATCTAAGCGACTTTGATTCCAATCTTCATCTGCTTTATTGAACACATTTTTGAATTCTTTAAAGCCCTGACTAGCAGCAGACAAATTCTCCGAAGCAGCACGCATAGTTCCACTTCTCTTACTTAAGAAACCAACACCCTCATCGGACATTTTGAGATAAGACTCAGAATAAGCCTCGGCATATTTATCCTGCTTCACTTTAGCGTCAAGCATACCCTTCATATCGGTCTCAAGCCTGTCTATAGTAACACGCTCAGCAGAGCTTAGTTTAGAATAATCTACACCACCTTTTAATGAAGAATATTGACTATCCTTACCAAACAATTCTTGAGCCGCGATATTTTTGAAATCCTCTGCCTTCGCGCTACTTAATTTACCTACAATTGCTCTACTTGCAGCACCGGCATTCACATTGCTAGATATTGCAACGCCCTCACCATCACTATGCGGCGTTTGTAAAAGATGCTCTAAATCTTTCGCATAACTAGCATTTTTAAGATTCTTATTAAACGTAGTTGCCTCAGCATGAGACATACCAGTAATTGATTCTGCTTGTTTTCTAACAGATTTGAGCCCACCTTTGACAGCATCTTCTTTCAGGGATTTTATCTTACGATCAGCCCATGGCTTATCTATTATGTTATATTTTGCATCCTTCAAAGATTGTTTTATACTATCACGCTTAGCTTGAATTGCAGCAGAAACACCAAGTTTTCTATCTGCTGCATGAACTGGCGCCATAATAGCAGATTTTAACCCCGCAGATGCAGCAGTAGCAGCAGTAGCATTACTTCCAGCATTATTGGTGGTGCTAGATAAAAATTGAGCCATTGATACAGTAGTTTTATTAAAATGATTCATCAAATAAACGCATACTAGAATAATTGCAAGACCTCCAAAATCTCCAATATATCCACTACGCATTTGTCCAATCAACCTATTTTCGTATGGGTTATTTGGATCCAAGAATGGCAAATCTGGATATCTAAAGCCCGTACATTGATATGCAGAACAGAATTCAGCGGTTTGTGCTCCAGGTGCACATTGCGCATTATTAGGATTTTGCAAACAAAATGGACTAGCAGACAAAGACTGCGGAGAAAATGTAGTGCTACCCAAAGCATTATTGGAGTCAGAAGATAAATCTGCAACCGTTTTAAAATGATCTTTCGGCACTGGAATATTTGCAATAGAAGGATTTGTACTAGAAATTTTAGGAAAAGGCCATTTGAATATACTAATTCCCTGAATGTTAGGAAATTCTATCATACATGTCGGAAAGCCGAGCGTATTGTAAATCTGATTTCTAATAATCATTGTCATAAACAAAATACCAGCATAAACCAATATCATTTGCACCGAATAAGACATAATCTGCTTTACCCAATTATCGAAGAATGATTTGGTCTGCTCAAATATATAAAACATAATAAAAATCGGCGCGATACTGATAAGTAGACCCACCATAATAAGTGCCGTCATATATAAGACAGCAGCATCAAAATAAATTTTTACCAAGAACACGAGCATTATGAGATATATAATTATATATATCCAGCCCGTAGGGGTGGACAATAATAATGAAAAAAGCTTGATAAAAATCTCTTCGGAAAAGAAAAAATCTAATGGATTACTGCTACCAGGACCAGAAGCCGCAACCTCATATAGTATATTAATAACAAAATCTGTCCCTTCATAAAACCATATAAACAGATGCTCGTTAAAGAAGTGCCAACTATTAGGGCTAATCAAAGCTATAATAATAATGATTTTGATGACTCTGCCAATAAGCTCTTTCTGGGTAATTTCAATAGAGCCCATTATAAAGCCCATAGCAGAGAATATAATAAATAACATTAGTAATGCACGTACTGTATTAGTGAATCCAGAATTTGCAACTATTGTACTATATATCGTTGGAACGATACCGGCTGTACCACCATCTGTTATCTTCACACCATTTTTATAATCAGCGCCAGTGGAGCCAAACAAGGTTTTCTTTACAAGACCAATACACCAAGATATTGGATCCCACCCACCATTTACTACACCTGATTTTATAAAAATACGATATTGACCATTATTATCTTCATAAAAACGATCCAGTATCTTGAAATATAATCTGCCCTTTACATAATCGATTCTTGAAGAATTTATAGTATGATTTCCATCATAATCATAAAGCACGCCGCCCGTATTGGATACTCTACCAGAATTTGATAAACTTGGAATATAATATCTAGAATGCGGAGACCCCATATGCATTGTTAGAGCATCTGGGTTACTCATTGTATTTAGAGAAACATTAGGATCATAACCCGGCTTTGCAAGCAAAGCATATAACCCTACTCCTTTAGTCATTAAACACGGAGGATTTGCTATTTGCGCTTCTTTCGTTGCCGTACACATTGCTGCAGTAAGACAAGCATCTGCAGCGCTATCTAACGGCCCACCCTGTACATCCTTAGCACATTTCTCTGAGCCAATAAAATTACATGGCAATAACCTTGCACAATATGATGTTAACTTGCTCCCATGGTCCTTATCTCCATACCAAGGACACCATGCCGAAACAACACCAGAATCATTTGGATCTTCTCCTGGTATCCAGTTTTTAACCACTATGTATAAAGGCTCTCCATTAAGCACCAGACCTTTGTCACGCCATGGAGTAATTTCAGCAGTTTGATCGCCAAAAATCTCAGACTTATCATAACGGGAAGATACGGTCATTTTAGCAAAACCAAAATCATCCGCATCTAGGCAAGCATCGCCTCCACAGCCATAAAGCATCAATGTTGCTGTAAGAAATATAAACCGTAATATGGTATTACTGATACTCATGCACAATTAGATTATTGGAATAATATTATACTTAGTCCCCAATTAATTTGGGAACCAGTATTAGATTATGGTCTGCTAGAATCATATTGTACAAAGAAATTTATAAATATGCACAAGATTAACATTATCACTGTGCTCTAAGTGCACAAATATAGACTCAACATATTCTGTATGTTATAGTCAATTATTCTAAAATGACAAAAGATACTCATGAAACATATATTCTTACTTTTATCGCTCATGCTAACCTCGATAAACATACATGCCATACAGCTAGAAACAACTCATTTTAAAAATACCGAAATATATTTCGTCAATTTTGACCCCAAAAAACACGACATGCAAATTGTCCGCGCATTAGATGGTGGGATAGGCAAAGAAGATATATTATCAATCACAAAAAGACATAGTGCAATCGCTGCAATAAATGGAAGTTTCTGGGAAGCTGGTGGCAAAATAAATGGAATACCAGCATTTATGGTAAAAGTCCAAAACCAGCTTTTTATATCAAACCGAGAATATCCAATTGCATATTTCTCTAAATCTGGCGATGTAAATTTCACCAAGATACATACCTCTCCACATATTATCATTGGATCCAAAAAACTGAAATGTTCTATAAATATGCCGCAAATCAAGTCGCCTGTTACGATATATACAAGGGCCTATGCACGTTCTACATTGTCCAACCCTGGCACATTCGAAGCTACTGTTATTGACAATAAAATCACACATATTTCCTCAAATGGCAATAGCATAATCCCAGAAAATGGCTTTGTCATAAGCTCAAAATCTTTAAACGCTAAAGTTGGCAAAATGGTTGAACTAGAAACAACACTCCCAGCAGCAATAAAAGATGCTGATTATATTATGTCTGGTTCCAATATGCTGCTCTCAAATGGAGAATTCGATACATATCTAACTGAGCCAAAACATGCTAGTGCATTCAGAGACGCTCAACACGCACGCTCAGCCTTGTGCAAATTACAAAATGGAAATGTTATATTTGCAGCTACGAATTATGTCTATGAAAATGACATCAAAAACATGACACCAAAACAGATTTTATTATTTCTCACTTCCAACGGAATTAGTCCTGATGACGCAAACAAAATGAGCATCACGGATATTATGAAATTCTACTACAAAATTTCTGCAACTAACCATAAAGCAAAAGGTTTAACCATGGGAGATTTTGCAGCAGGACTCAAAGAATATGGATGTATTGATGCAATTAATCTAGATGGTGGATCATCGACAACGCTTATATATAAAGATAAAGTCATTGCAGGTGCTAAGCCAAAGTTACAGGAAGATTCTGATGCTATTATTGTAAAAATGTAATATAATGAAACACCTACTCTTATTCTTATCAATTATAATCACCTCAACAAATGTTGTCGCTATGAAATCAAATACACTCATATCAATAGGCCTCATGAGCGGTACATCAATGGATGGAATCGATGCCGCTCTTATAAAAACAAATGGCGATGATATAATCGAAGAAATATCATCCATTTCTATTCCATATACATCAGACATAAAACATAAACTCAAGGATGCGGAAGCAAAAATACGAGCAAATCCATCTATCAATCCAGAAGAAATAACCGCTCTCTCTACATCACTGCATATTGAAGCCGTTCGTGCATTACTTAAAAAATCTGGATATAGCGCGAAAGATATAGATGTCATAGGATATCATGGCCAAACAATGTATCATAACCCAGAGAAAAAAATATCTATTATTCTTGGTGATGGCGCAGCTATGGCTAAAGAACTGGGCATTACTGTTGTAAATGATTTCCGCAGGAATGACATAGAACTTGGCGGACGCGGTGCACCATTTGCACCTATTTACCACCTAGCTCTTGCTAAGCGAGATAATAAAATCCCTGTAGCCGTGGTAAATTGCGGTGGCATCGCTAATATCACTATCATCCCCGATGATAATCCAGCTCATATGATTGCCTATGATACTGGCACAGGCAATGGTCTTGTCGATCGGTTGGTTAGAGCCCGCACTGGTGGTAAGGAACATATGGATGAGAATGGAAAATATGGCATAAAAGGAAAAGTACACGAGGATATTCTGAAGCTTTTATATGCAAAATCCACATTCAAAAACGGCAAGAATTTCTTTGACACAAATGGACCAAAAGCATTGGATATAAATGACATGCAACTGATTCCAGCATTAGAGAATTTATCGATTGAAGATGCTTGTAGAACATTGGAGGCTTTCACAGCCGATTCTATAGTGCATAACTTAAATCCCATCCCACAAAATTGGATTTTAGCAGGTGGCGGATGGAATAATCCCATAATTTTGAGCGAATTAAAAGCAAGGCTTCCTGGCGCAAATGTTATTACTGCAGATGAGGCTGGATGGGATGGCACGGCTTTGGAGGCTCAGATTTTTGCATATATGGCTGTGAGGTCCTTAAAAGGGTTGCCGCTTAGTTTTCCAAATACTACTGGAGTGCCAAAACCTACATGTGGTGGAGTTGCTCATCAATAGAATTACTCCTGAGCTCTTCTTTGCCATATTCATTTCCCATTCAAATATTTCTTCAAATCCTATGTCTCTTTCGCGTACTAACTGATTATTCTTCTCAGTATTATACCTACACCGCATAATCTAACCCCCTAGATGCATCCTTGTGGATTAACATATTGATATAAGTTTGATAAGGTATTCCTAGCCTAGCAGACTTAAGTCTCATAATTTCTAAATCATGCTCACGTAC
>CANNRM010000025.1 GCA_947508155.1 Rickettsiales bacterium
ATCTATAAAGAAAAAAGCTGTTGTGCTGATTATATCAGAAACTTTGACTCATATACCCGCTTTGTCAGGAGTAAAAGACATAGAAATTGCCGTTCTTCTTACAAATAACGGGAAAATGCAAGAGCTCAATGTTGAGTTTCGTGATCAAAATAAACCCACGAATGTATTGTCTTTTCCAGATGTAGAAATAAAACCAGATGAGCTACTTGAATTTGTAAGCGGTAAAGAATATATCTACCTTGGAGACATTGCACTTGGGTTTGATATAGTCAAAGCAGAAGCTAGTGAAGCTGGTGTTACTATTCTTGAGCATTTCACCCATTTGGTGGTGCATGGAGTGCTTCATTTGATAGGATATGATCATATGAATGATCATGAAGAAAAAGAAATGATGGATTTAGAAATTAAAATATTACAAAAACTAGGCATAGAGTCCCCATATTAAACATAACTAATAACAGAAATAAATGCCGAAAAAATCAAAAGAATCAAGCGTGCCATCCTCGCAGTCAATATGTAGCAAATTTAAGGGTTTTCTAGGTATATTAGGCTTGAATAAAACACAAGAACCATTTTTCCAGGTTTTAAAATTACTAAAAGCCAGTGCGCAAAAAATGTCTGTTGAGGAAAAAAACATCCTTACAAACTTCTTACAATTCGGTCACAAGACTGTAAAAGATGTGATGATCCCAAGGTCGGATATAGGGTCTGTAGAAGCTAAAACAAAGCTCGATAAGGTTAATGCTGAGGTTGTAAAACACGGGCATACGCGCACTGTAGTATATAGTGAAACTTTAGACCATGTGCTTGGATTTGTTCATATTAAAGACTTATTTACAATAGTTGCAAAGGATAAGGACAGCTCGCTGAAAAAATTAGTGAGAAAGCATCTTGTAACAACTTCATCCACTAAACTGATAGATTTACTTGTGGAAATGCGCAGAAAGCGTACTCATATTGCAATTGTTTTCGATGAATATGGTGGAACTGAAGGGATGGTGACGATTGAAGATGTTGTTGAAGAGATCGTTGGCGAAATAGAAGACGAGCATGATGATAATGGAAATAACAAGGATTATACCATTACAGGCCATAATACGCTAGTGACTAGTGCTCGTGTAGAGATTGAAGAACTTGAAAAAGAAATAGGTCTTAAACTGCTTCAAGATGGAGAGGATGTTGAGACTATTGGAGGGCTTGTGATGCTCAGAGTAGGGCATGTTCCAGCTGTTGGTGATATTGTGCACGTCTCAGAGGATGTTGTTGCAGAAGTTCTTGATGCGAATAGTCGTATTATTAAGAGGTTGAAGGTTAGTTACGTTAAAGTTTAGAAAGTTCGAAATTTGAGTTGTCCGTTGTTCGTCATCCTCGAGGCTGCGAAGCGGCGCTCGGGGATCGGGTCTTCTATGTGTCATCCTCGGATCCGCTTGCGGATTCGGGGATCTTAGGATATAGGAGAGATACCTCTCTTTAGTCCTGAGATCCCCGAAAATGCTAGCATTTCCGAGGATGACGATTCACATAAATAAATATTTATCATGCTAAATCGTACCATCCTTATTTTTTCCTTAATCCTCCTATCTGCTTGTTCGCATAAACCAAATCTTCAGCATAAAATTCAAAAACTCGAAAAGCAATCAGCGAGCATTATAGGTATTAGTGCATTGCACCTTGAAACTGGAAAAGGCTTTAGTTATAGGGAAAATGAGCGTTTTCCCATGGCAAGTACGGTGAAAGTGCCTATTGCAATATATCTTATGCATTTGGCTGAGCATAAAAAGATTAATCTAGATAAAATGGTGCGAATGGAGCCAGGTGATTTAGTGATGGGTTCTGGATTGATAGGGTATTTTGTTTCCAAACCAGGCTTATCAATTTCAATATATAACATGTTTGAACCTATGATGGCTATCAGCGATAATAGCTGTACAGATACGATATTGAAGCAGATTGGTGGGCCGAAAGCTGTATATAAATTTCTACAAAAGCACGACATATCAGATATTCTAGTGAGTCGTTCGATTGAGCAGCTATATGGTGATTCTAGTGGACTTCAATCTTGGCCTGCTCGTGGATCTATTACTCTAGCAAATCGTGTCAAAATACTAAATGATATTCCAGACGCAACTAAAATTAAAGCCTATGAAGCGTTTTATCATGATATACGTGATACGACAACGCCTGCGGCTATGGTGATGCTGCTAACTAAGCTATATAAATACGAATTATTGAATTCAGAATATACTAAAGTGATTTTGGACGTGATGGGCAAGGAATCATTTTCTCGAATCAAAAAGTCGTTACCTAAGGATGTTAAAATCGCCAATAAAACTGGCACATGGTGGGATGATAAATCATCGGGCAAACAATATAATTATACATCGGAGATAGGGATCATTACATTGCCAGAGGATAAGGGGAATATAGCGATTGCTATATATCTGAAATCAGATAAGTCGAACCTCAAGAAACAGGTTGATGCTATCGGAAAAGTGGCGCGGCTAGTTTATTCATTGTATCAAGGATCTAATCTCTGAAAGTGATATCGTCATCCTCGAATCTACGAAGTAGGTTCGGGGATTTCAGAACACAGGAGAAAAATCACTCTCGCTTCATGAGATCCCCGAGGTCTACTAGCATACGCTCGAGGATGACGTGTTTGTCTACTACACCCCTTCCGATTGTTTCATATACAAGCTGTAATATTCACCCTTATTCTTCATCAATTGTGCATGGCTTCCCATTTCCATAATTACGCCTTTCTTGAGTACAATAATGTTATCAACATCTAAGACAGACTTAAGCTTGTGTGTAATAATAATCGTAGTTCTATTAGCACGCAGCTCACGCAAGGCCTCATCAATAGCTTTTTCAGAATGCGCATCTAAAGCTGATGTAGCTTCATCCAGAATCAATATTGGTGCATCCTTTAAGAATGCGCGTGCAATTGCAATACGCTGTTTTTGCCCACCAGAAAGAGTAGAGCCCTGATATCCGATGATTGTGTCATATCCATTCTCAAGCTGATCTATAAACTCATCGGCATGCGCTTTTTTTGCAGCTTTGATAATGTCTGCTCGTGATGCATTTGGAACGCCATATGCAATGTTTTCAGCAAGGCTAGAATCAAACAGCATGGTATCTTGTGTTACAAGCGCAACTTGGCTGCGTAGAGATTTGATTGTGAGTTCTCGTAGGTCATGTCCATCAATTGTGATTGATCCAGAAGATGGGTCATAGAAACGTACAAGTAAATTGGCGATAGTGGTTTTCCCACTGCCAGATTTACCCACAAGTGCAACGGTAGTATGTGGCTCTATGGTAAGGTTTGTGTTATGCAATGCTGATTTTGTGCTAAAATCTAAGGAGGCATTATCAAACACTATCTGAGATTTCGTGAATTTTATTGCTTTGGCATTAGGAAGGTCTATTACTTGAGGTGTTGTATCGAGTATTTGAAAGAGCCTTTTTGATGCGGCAAGACCTTCTTGTAGATGTACGTTGAGTTGTACTAGGCTTTTATAAGGCCTGTAAGCAGCCAGAAAAGCTGTTAGAAATGAAAATAAAGCCCCAGGGGTTGTTTTGTCGTGAATTATTAGATAACCACCATACCAAATGATAGAAGCTACAGCGGTGCCACTTAATATTTCCATAATTGGCGATGAAAGAGCCTCAAGCTTTGCTGCTCTTTTGTAGAATCCAAAAATAGTTTCAGTCGTTTTTGTTGCGCTCTCAACTTCTTTGGTTTCGTCAATATAAGACTTTACTATTTTTATAGAATGGAACGTATCATCCAATTTGGCAGTATAATTACCAAGCTCTTCTTGAACATGAGATGCTACTTTTCTCATCTTTTTACCAAGAATTTGGATTGGATATATTGCTAAAGGAAATGCTCCAAAACATATAAAAAACATCATTGGTTCCATGCTAATCATTACACCAATCATAAAAACTATGCTGAGGAAATGTTTGGCAGCGCCCACGACTAAATTAGAGACAGATCCCCTCATGAGAGAAATATCGTTAGAGAAGCGTGAAATAAGCCTACCTGAAGAATGTGATTCTATGAGAGATAGGTCTGACTTTAGCAGATGTCCATATAGCAGTATTTGTAGGTCTGTGACAATACGTTGTCCTACTACTTTTATTATATAGCTCTGAACATATTCTGCTACGCCTTTTAGAGCGGATATACCTATTAGAGTAAGAGGCAATAATATCAGCATAGTTTTATCATGGTTTATCAAAATACTATTGATAGTAGGTTCTACTAATTTTACTATTGCCGCATTGGATGCAGCAGCTATTACCATAAAAATAGCAGCAGTGACTAGCTTGCCAGAATAAGGTTTTATATGGTTTTTAAACAGGCGCTTGAGTATATATGACGTTGATTCGGTTTCTTGCTGTGTATGCATCTGTATTTGTTATTTAGGTGAGTGGATAGAATAGCATTTTATATAGATGAAGTCAAAATTGCGTTTATCTATTTTGTTTTAGTGATAACGCGAAAGATTTGTAAGACCCCCACAAGCAGTACAAGAATGGTTCCTAATATTTCGGTTGTATCCTGAGTTTCGTTAAGCAAGGTATATCCATAAATATGTATGAATACTACGCTAATAATAAAAAAAGGCATTACAATTCCAGATTTGGTTAGATTGAGTGATTTAAACAATGCAAAATATTGGATTGACGACATAATAGCTAGCAGTAAAATCCAGTGATAATATTCAAAACAAAATTTTAGATCTATTGTATGATTTTGGTATATTGTAACAATTCCAGCAAGCAAAAACGTAAAAAAGTTAGAATAAAATAATTGTACATAAGCTTTATCTTTTTTACCAATAACTTTGATTAGAATATTAGATGCAGCCCAGAGGATTGCACTAATTCCTGCAAGTAATGCGCCAGTATTGATAATATGATTGTCTGGCTTTATTATCATTAAGGCGCCTATAAAACTTAAAACAAGGTTTGCTATCTGTGTCCTATTTATATGTTCTTTAAGAAAAATATATGAAAAAAAACAGGTTAATATTCCATCTGTGTATCCGAGCGCAATTACATTTGCTATAGAGGTTATAGAAAGTGCATGAAAGTATAAAAAATATGCTGTGACGCCAAGTAGGCTTCTGATAAAATGTAAGTATAAAAGTTTTGTTCTAACGCTATATCCCAAGCATAGAATTGCAGTGCCGATAAAAATAGTTGCTACAAAGTGGTAGCTTGATATTAATATGCTTAAGCTGAGATTAGGAAAGGAAGATTTTACTACTACTAGCACAGAAGATGCTAAAAAACAATTGAGAACCATCCATAAGATAGCTCTCAATTTTGTATTTTGTATAAAGAGTATATTCACTCTGCCTTTTTGTTGTCATCTGCAACAGGTGTTGCTTCTGCCTCGGCTTTAGCAGGTTCTGGAGTTGTAGAAGCTTCGGTCGGAGTTGTAGAAGCTTTACTTTTTACGTCAGCGATTATCGCTTTCATACGACCTAATTCTAGGAATCCTTGATGTATGGCGTCGCCTATAATAAAATTCGGAACACCTTGCATTTTTAGCTCGGTTGCAAGGCTAGCTGAATTTTTGATATATGTTTTCATATCAGCACTTTCAAATTCGGCTTCTATGGTTGCAACTGGGATAGAGTTTTTATCCAAGATCATTACGATATCTTCTCTAGAAGAGATTTTTTGTGACATTAGAGCCGTATGTACGGCCATAAATTTATCAGGGAAAAGCTTATATACAGCAATCTCTATTTTTGTGGCATATTCTGAGCTTTCACCAAGAAGAGGCAATGGTTTATAGATAACTTTTATATCTTTATCGCTTTCAATAAGTTCATCTAATGCGCTGTTGGCTTTTTTGCAATATGTGCAATTTACATCATAGAACATTACTACTGAAATTTTCCCAGTGCCCATTGTGGGAGACATTTTGTCGCTTTCTAACTCTGTTTTTTTACTTTTAATGAGGTCATTAACTTGAGCGCTCATTTCTTCCATTTTGCGTTGCTGCATTCTTTCGATGGATTCTATTAAAACACTAGGATTATCTAAAATGAATTCGCGTACTATTTTTTCTACATCTTCTTTGGCCACTAAAGAAGTACCATCTGATTTTTTTTCTACACTTGTGACAGCTGATGGTGCTGAGGTAGTGTAAGTTCTTTTATAAGCTACAAAAGCTAAAATAAAGACAAGAGTGACTAGTAATATCTTGCCGATACGGTCTCTAAATTCCATAATAGTACTTCCAAAATTAGTTATGTGTACAGACGATATAAAAGTTTTCACAAAAAAGCAACATTATGATTCATATTTTGCAAAATAAGCTATCTTTAGCGCTTTTATTATCTCTATACTTGTTGACAGAGAGCCAAAAACTATACATTATATGCCTTATTTAGTCACTATCCACGTCATCCCGGGCTTGACCCGGGGCCCAGTTCTTAAAGCTGTAATTTTTATGTAAGCGTCAGTTTAAATTTGACGCACTATTCGTGTGAATTATTAAGTTAAAGTACTGGATCCCTGGTCAAGCCAGGGATTACGTAGGTAGTTACCTTATTTAGGACAGGTTGTGGTACATGCTGCAAGAATCATTTACATATTTGGATACTATAGATAACACTATTTTATATGATATAAGATATGCGGGATCGATGAATTTTGTGGGCAAAATAATTGACGGATACCATGTTAATAGACCAGTGATGACACATCAACTTGCGCATGCTTTAAGCCATATTCAAAAAATAGTCAATAAGGATGGGTTTTCTTTAGTGATATATGATGCATATCGTCCACAAAAAGCCGTAGAACATTTTGGTAGGTGGAGTGAAGACCAATATAATCAAAACATGAAGACAAAATTTTATCCATATATTGATAAAGCAAATGCATTTGAATTGGGGTTTATAGGTAAGAGATCGGCGCATTCTCGTGGTAGTACAGTGGATTTGACGCTCATTGAAAATGGTGCGACTTTAAAAAAGCCTCATGAGATAACATATACTACACGTTTTTTGAAAGATGGTCGGGAAATTTTGTTTTTAGATGATGGCACTTTGGATATGGGGGGTCATTTTGATCTATTTGACGAGGCCTCATTTCATCAAAATGATTTGTTGGATGCTCAATATCAGTCTCGTAGAAAATATCTGCGAGACGTTATGATGAGTAATGGATTTGACGATTATCGTAAA
>CANNRM010000026.1 GCA_947508155.1 Rickettsiales bacterium
ATAGTGGCCGTACCTCAGATTGGTGCAAATGTTTATGATATTATCAGACATGATTATCTGGTTGTAACATCTGCGGGTCTTGAGGCGTTAGGAGCGAGGTTGAAAAATGCTTAAAGCTGAAATGTATGACATTATTAAAAGTCCTCTGGTGACAGAAAAAACGGCTATGCTTGGTGAGCAAAACAAGTATGTTTTTGAAGTTGCTAAAGAAGCGACAAAGCCTTCTGTAAAAAGGGCTGTAGAGGCGATTTTTAAAGTCGCTGTTACTAAAGTAAATATGTTGGTTATGCCTGGCAAAGTGAAACGTTTTAAGGGTACTATCGGTCGTCAATCTGACGTAAAGAAAGCCATCGTTACGCTTGCTAAGGACAATGTGATTGATTTCACTGGGGGAGTAAAATAATGGCACTAAAATCATTTAATCCAGTAACTCCATCTCTTAGAGGTTTAACGCAAGTTGACAAGTCTCATTTGTGGAAAGGTGCTCCTTTTAAGGCGCTGACTGTTGGTTTGAGAAAGACTGGTGGTCGTAACAATCTAGGGCGTATTACAATTTGGCATCGTGGTGGTGGTCATAAAAGACTTTATCGTATGATTGATTTCAAGCGTAATATCGTTGATATTGAAGCAAATGTGGAAAGAATTGAATATGATCCAAATAGAACTTGCTTTATTGCGCTAATTAAGTATGATGACGGAGCTCACTCTTACATCCTTGCGACGCAAGATATGAAGCCGGGTGATAAAGTGATTTCTGCTGATGTGGTGGATATTAAAGATGGTAATACAATGCCTCTTAATAATATGCCAGTTGGTACAAATGTGCATAATATTGAAATGAAACCTGGCAAAGGCGGTCAGATGATGAGAGCTGCTGGTTGTTTCGCTCAATTAGTAGGTAAAGATTCTGGTTATGCTCAGTTGAAGTTGAGATCAGGTGAATTGAGGGTTGTTCCTCTAGAATGTAAGGCTACGATAGGAATCGTGTCTAACATGGATCATAAGAATGAAACAATTGGTAAAGCTGGGCGTAATCGTTGGTTAGGTCGTCGCCCTGTTGTTAGGGGTGTTGCGATGAACCCTGTTGATCACCCGCATGGTGGTGGTGAGGGTAAAACTTCCGGTGGACGTCATCCAGTGACTCCGTGGGGTAAGAAAACTAAAGGTAAGAAAACTCGTAAGAATAAGTTTACTTCGAAGTTTATAATTAAGCGCAAGAACGCATAAGGAAAGGTAGGATATGGCTCGTTCTCTTTGGAAAGGACCTTTTGTAGATGGATATTTGCTTACAAAAGTGCAAAAAATGATAGATGGTGGTAAGGGTGAGGTTATAAAGACTTGGTCTCGTAGATCTACGATTTTACCTATGTTTGTTGGCTATACATTTGCTGTACATAACGGGAATAAATTTGTACCAGTTTCTGTTTCTGCGGAAATGGTTGGTAGAAAGCTTGGGGAATTTTCCCCTACTAGAACTTATCATGGTCACGGTGCTGATAAAAAAGTAAAGAGAAAATAATTATGACTAGTGTGTATAAAAATTCAGTGAGTGCTACAGCTAAACTTCTTAGGACGAGTCCTAGAAAATTAAATTTAGTAGCTGAGATGATTCGTAATATGAAGGCATCTGATGCTCTTGTTCAGCTTACTTTTTCTAAAAAAAGAATAGCTTTGGCTGTAAAAAAGTGCTTGCAATCAGCTATTGCTAATGCTGAAAATAACAATGGCTTAGATATAGATAGTTTGTTTGTTACTAATGCTACTGTTGGTAAGGGTCTTTTGATGAAACGTATGATGCCTCGCGCTAAAGGTAGGGGTATGAGAATTAACAAGTTCTTCAGTAATTTATATATTACTGTAACTGAAGTTGAAGGGAGATAATTATGGGTCAGAAGGTCGATCCTCGTGGTTTTAGAACTGGTCCAACTTTGATTAGAGGTTGGGATTCTGTGATGTATGCTGAGAAAAATTATGGTGATCTGCTGATTCAAGATCTCAAAATTAGAAAGCTTGTGAATCAAAGATGTGCATCTGCGAATGTTAGTCGCGTTCTCATTGAGAGGGTTTCTGGCAAGAGTGTGATAGTAAATATACACGCACGTAGACCTGGTGTTATCATAGGTAAAAGTGGTGGTGATATTGAAAAGCTTAAGAAAGATATCGTAAAAATGTCCGGTACAGAAGTGTATATTAATATACATGAAGTCAAAAAGCCTGATATAGATGGTGCTCTTGTGGCTCAAGGTATAGCCGCTCAACTTGAAAAACGTGTGTCGTTTAGAAGGGCTATGAAGCGTGCTATGCAATCAGCGTTTAAACAGGGTGCTAAGGGTATCCGTGTTGAGGTGTCTGGGCGTCTTGGTGGGGCTGAGATAGCTCGTACTGAATGGTATCGTGAGGGTAGAGTGCCTTTGCATACTCTGCGCGCTGACATTGATTACGCTACGGCGGAAGCTCATACTACATATGGTGTGATCGGCGTAAAAGTTTGGGTATACAAAGGTGAGTTCGTAGAAACTCGTCGTAAGAACATAATTTTGCCTAAGTAGTAGAATAAAAAGAAAGTAGAATAATATGTTAGCTCCGAAAAAACAAAAATATCGTAAGGCCCATAAAGGCAGGGTGCCTACAAAATCTAAAGCTGGTACTATGCTAGCGTTTGGGTCGTTTGGTCTTAAATCTCTTGATTCTTGCAGGGTGACTGCGAGACAAATCGAGGCTGCTCGTCGTGCTGCTGTGAGGTTTATGAAAAGACAAGGTAAGTTATGGATTAAAATTTTCCCAGATTTACCTGTTTCTAAAAAACCTGCCGAAGTAAGGATGGGTAAGGGGAAGGGTTCTCCAGAATATTTCGCTGTGCGTGTTGCGCCTGGTAGAATTATGTTTGAAGTAGATGGGGTAGAAGAAGAAGTTGCGCTTAGGGCTTTAGAGCTTGCGAGTGCTAAACTACCTGTTAGAACAAAAATAGTGAAGCGTTATGAGTAAGAAAGCTAAAAAAGAAATTGCTTTGAAAGAGCAAACAACGGAGAAGCTAGCTTCCGGGCTGCTGCTACTAAAGAAAGAGTTATTTAATTTGCGTTGTCAGAGAGTGATGGGCGAAGTAACTGATACTAGTAGGTTTATGAAATCTCGTCGTGAAGTTGCGCGCATTAAAACGGAGCTAACGAAACGTTTAAGGGAGAGTAAATAATGCCAAAAAGAATATTGCAAGGTGTTGTGGTCAGTGATAAAGCTGATAAAACAATAACAGTAAAAGTTGAGAGGCGTTTTGCTCATCCTCTTTATAAGAAGACTGTAAAAGTGTCAAAAAAGTATTTGGCGCATGATCCAGAAAATAGTCGCAAGATTGGCGATAATGTAAGGATTATTGAGAGTAGCCCTATCTCAAAGAGAAAAAGGTGGCAGGTCATTGATAATTAATCTTTGACTTTTTGTAGATTTTTGTGTATTTTTTGTCGTTAATTAATTTTGGTTATAAACTATGATTCAAATGCAAAGCATTTTGGATGTTGCTGATAATTCTGGCGCTAAGAGGGTGATGTGTATCAAGGTACTTGGTGGATCTCATCATATGATCGCGAATTTAGGTGATGTTATAGTAGTCTCTATCAAGGCGGCTTTGCCGAATGGTAAGGTTAAAAAGGGGGATGTTCATCGTGCTCTAATAGTTCGTACGAAATCTGGCGTGCGTCGTCCAGATGGTAGTAATATTAAGTTTGATGGTAATGCCGTGGTGCTTTTGAATAAGCAAGGTGAGCCAATTGGTACTCGTGTTTTTGGTCCCGTGACTCGTGAACTGCGTGCTAAGAAATTTTTGAAGATAGTTTCGTTAGCAGAGGAGGTTCTGTAAGATGGGTAAGAAAAAAGAAATCGAAGTGAATATGAGTAAAATGAAAATTCGCAAAGGTGATCAGGTAATAGTTACTACTGGTAAAGATAAAGGCAAAACAGGAAAAGTTCTGCGCGCTATGCCTAAAGATTTAAAGGTTCTAGTTGCTGGGATTAATACTGCAAAGAAACATACAAAGCCATCACGCACTAGTGAAGGCGGTATTGTTTTGAAAGAAATGCCTATACATGTTTCCAATGTGGCGCATGTTGATCCAAAATCTGGTAAGGCTACGAAAGTTGGAATTAAGGTTTTGAAAGATGGAACTAAAGCTAGGGTTGCTAAAAAATCTGGCGAAACGATAAATGTGGAAGGTAAGTAATGCTCAAGAAGTTTAAAGAGCTTTATGCAGATGCAAAGCCAGGATTAAAATCAAAATTTGGTTATAAAAATCCTCATGAAATTCCATATATTAAGAAGATTGTTCTTAATATGGGTGTTGGCGAAGCTGTCGCAGATTCAAAAGTGATCAATCATGCTGTTAGTGATTTAACTTTAATTTCTGGACAAAAGCCAGTAATTACAAAGGCTAGATTGTCTATAGCTGCGTTTAAGTTGCGTGAGGGTATGCAAGTTGGTTGTAAAGTTACATTGCGTAAAGACAGAATGTTTGATTTTCTGGAAAGACTTGTGCTTGTTGCTCTACCGCGTGTTAAAGAATTCAAAGGCTTTAACAAAAAAAGTTTTAATAAGGGCAATTTTACATTTGGTTTGAAAGAGCAAATAGTATTTCCTGAGATCAATTATGATAAAATTGATACAATTAGAGGGCTTGATATTACAATAGTGACTTCTGCAAAAACTGCAGATGAAGCTAGGGAATTATTATCTACGTTCCATTTACCTTTTAGTAATTAAGGATGAGTATAAAGATATGGCAAAAGTAAGTTCAATTGAAAAAAATTTAAGAAGACAAAAGATGACAAAAAGTCTTTCTTCTAAAAGGGCAGCTTTAAAAGCAAAGATTTATGACAAAAAATTGTCGCTTGCTGAGCGTTTTGCTCTTGTTGCAAAACTTGCTGCACTACCGCGTAATTCTGCAAAAACTAGAATTCGCAACAGATGTGAACTTACTGGTAGACCTAGAGGTTACTATGCGAAATTTAAGCTTTGTCGTAACAAGCTTAGAGAGCTTGCGGGAAGTGGTATGATACCTGGACTTGTGAAGTCCAGCTGGTAATTATGTGTTTTACCGTTGCTATATGTGGCGGTGTTGTGGAGTTTCGTCTTTATTATAGGTGAAATTCCAGAAGATGGTTAAAAAATTAAATTTGGTATTAATTATGTCAATGACAGACCCATTAGCTGATATGCTGACGAGAATTAGAAACGGGCAAAAGACTAAGCTTCTTTTTGTTCCTGTTCCTCATTCCGCGGCTAAGTGTGATGTTTTAAAAGTATTGCAGGAAGAAGGTTATATTTCTGGATATAGCGTAAAGGATGTGAGAGCTGGGATTAAAGAGATTGAAGTCAAGCTCAAATATGCGTCCAATGGTGATTCTACTATAAAAGAGATAAAGAGAGTTTCTACCCCTGGCAAAAGAGCATATACTGCGATTAGAGACTTGCAGGAATATTATAATGGTATGGGTATTTATATCCTTTCTACATCTCATGGCATCATCTCTGATAGAGCTGCGCGCTTGCAAGGTGTTGGTGGTGAAATTATTTGTAAAGTATTTTAGGATTATTTGTTATGTCTAGAGTAGGAAAATTACCGGTATCTGTACCTGAGGGTGTGAAAGTTGAACTAAATGGTTTAGCTGTAAAGGTTTCTGGTCCGAAGGGAAATTTAGAAAAAACTTTTGCGGGTGATATCACTATTACTATGGATGGTGCTTCTGTAGTTGTGAGACCCATGAATGAAACAAAACATGCTAGAGCTATGTGGGGTACAGCGAGAAGTATCATTAATGGCATGGTAAAAGGCGTTAAAGAGGGTTTTACTGAAGAGTTGGAAGTAAATGGTGTTGGTTATAGGGCTTCTGTGAGTGGTAAGTATTTAAATCTTACTCTTGGTAAAAGTCATAATACTAAAATCGAAATTCCTGAAAGTGTAAAAGTAGAAACTCCTAAACAAACAACGATTATGCTGCATAGCTCTGATAAAGCTGCTTTGGGGCGTTTTAGGGCGTTATTGATCAAACAAAGACCGCCAGAGCCGTATAAAGGTAAAGGCATTAAAGTCAAAGGACAGTATGTCCAAAGAAAAGAAGGCAAGAAAAACTAACATTAGGGACTGCTAAGATGCGCACAGCAAAGCATAAATTTGAAATTAGAAGAGACAGAGTTAGGTCTAAGATTTCTAAAGTATCTGATAGACTAAGACTATCGGTTTTTAAATCTGGACGTCATATATCTGCACAAGTAATAGATGATGTAAAATCCATTACTTTGGCATCCGCTTCTACTCTTGAGAAAGATTTGAGGAAGCCAAAAAAATCTAATTGTAATCGCGAAATCGCGACTGTTATTGGTAAATTGATTGGTGAAAGAGCCGCAAAGGTTGGTGTAAAGGATGTCGTTTTCGATAAAGGTGGAAATAGATATCATGGAGTCGTGAAGGCTCTTGCTGACGCGGCTAGAGAAAAACTACAGTTTTAGTAGAAGAATTTAATTTGAGTGAATAATTATGGCTGAAATGATTAATCAAGAAAAAGATGACGCAATCGCTTTAACGCTTGTTGGCGTTAGTAGAGTAACGAAAGTTGTTGCTGGTGGTAGGACGTTCTCTTTCGCGGCTTGCGTAGTAGCAGGTGATCATGCTGGATCGGTTGGATACGGCCATGGCAAGGCAAAGGAAGTGACCGAAGCTAGGGCAAAAGCTAATATGGCTGCTAAGAAAGCGATGATCAAGGTACCTTTATATCAAGGTCGCACTATACATCATGATGTGTTTGGTCGTAGTGGCGCCGCCAAGGTTGTGCTTAGACGTGCTAGACCTGGTACTGGTATTATTGCTGGAGGTCCTATGCGCGCCGTGCTTGAATCCATTGGTGTTCATGATATTGTTGCAAAATCGCTTGGTTCTTCTAACGTATATTCGATGATTGCTGCTACGTTTGATGCTTTGGGACAACTTGCGTCTCCTAAGATGATAGCTGCTCGTAGAGGTAAAAACATGTCTGAACTTTCTACAAGTGCAAAGAATAAAATTGAAGAGTAAGAGTATTATTATGACAGAGAAAAAAACAAAAACTAAAGTTGAGGGGCGTGTAAAAGTTACTCAAATTAGAAGTTCTATTGGGCGTAAACCTGATCAACA
>CANNRM010000027.1 GCA_947508155.1 Rickettsiales bacterium
GCCATCTAGATCTGGATCTAATATTTTTTCTTGATGTTTGGGAGCAAAAGCGACTCTTTCACTTTTTGTGCTAGGTCCTTGTTTTAAGATAGATTTTATAAATTCTGATTGCTTTCTCTTAGGACTGGGATCATCATCATCCGAATGCTCTGCCTTACGTTTTGTTGGTACTGCTGATACAGCTAGATTATCTCTTTCTTCGTTGTTATCAGGATTTTGTGGCATGACTACATCTCCAATGAATTGAATATGTACCAATCATCCCATGTTATAGTATATATAACAAATAAATTAAGAAACTAAAGGTGACTAAAAAGAGAAAACATAGCTTAATTGTCACAGCAAAATAAATCACACCTTAACAGGCATAACGACGAAATCACCCTCAGGACGTGATTCTGACTTGATCAATGCAGGTGCAAATCCATCTGCCAGCATCATAACTATTTCATCATTACCTAAAGCAGATAACACATCTAAAACATAGCGCGGATTCAAGCCAATCGTCACCTGATTTCCTGTATATTTTAAATCCTTGCCATTAATCGGAAGAATCTCATTAGCAAGGCCTTTTGCCTCACCGTGAGCATAAAGCTCCAGTTGATCTTCCATAACAGTCACTTTAATAGCTGGGAATTTTTCAGCTGTTACAGCAGCAACACGATCCACCACTTCTTTCAAAAGAGTAGCTGGAATTGACAATTTATTTTCATTAGAAGCTGGTATAAACACTTGATAATCTGGGAAAGTTCCATCAATAAGCTTGGATATAATAGTCATCCCTGCACAGACAAATCTTACTCTATTATGACCAACAGACACAGTCACTGCTTGTTCTGATAAATTAGAATCCTTAAGGATTTTATATAGCTCATTCACTGTTTTACGCGGTAGAATAATTCCAAAATCACTTCCAAGCGCTATATTACTTTTAAACGCTGCAAGTCTATGACCATCAGTCGCAGCCGCTGCTAAAATATGCTTACCATCAACTAAAACAGAATGTAGATATACACCATTCAAATTGTATCTTGTTTCTTCTGTAGAAATAGCAAATTTTGTCATTTCAAGAAGAGTCACCAATGTTGAAGCTGGGACATTAAATTCCATCTTTGCAGTAAAATTATCCATAGTAGGAAAATCATGTGCGGGAAGAGTAGAAAGCTCTACCTCATAGGTTTTAGCGTGAATTGCAAGCTGAGATGTAGCATCTATAAATTCCATCTCCAGAGTTTTATCCGCTACTTTACGAATAATATTAGAGAAAGTTTCACTATGAACGGTAATAACACCTTTATGTTTTACTTCAGCGCCAATTTCTAACTGCACTGCCAAATCCATATCCGTAGCAGTAAGCAATAGTTTATTGCCATCAGCTTCAAGCTTTATATGACTTAAAATTGGCAATACATTACGCTTTTCTACAATAGAACCCGCTAAACCAAGCATTCTGGAAAGATCACGGGTTTCTAGCACTACATCAAAATTTTGGTTTTTACTCATAGTTTTCTTTGTTTTGTTTTTTGTTTATCGGTCGTTCTAGCCAACGTCATCCTCGAGCGTACGAAGTACGTCTCGGGGACCTCAGTACGCAAGAGTAATGCTAGAGCGAGCAAATCTCTGGCGGTCCTGAGATCCCCGAGCTCCGCTTTCAGCGGCCTCGAGGATGACGATTAACTTTGCAATATCCTAGTCAACACATTCACATCTTCCTCGAAATCCTTATCCGCAGAACATAATTTCTCAATATTCTTCACGGCATGAATTATTGTAGTATGGTCCTTTTTACCGAACTTCCTACCGATATCAGCTAAGCTCTTTGGTGTCAACATTTTTGATAAATACATCGCGATTTGACGTGGCCTTGCAATATCCCTAGATCTAGCATTAGACGACATATCCGAAACCTTGATATTATAACGCGAAGCGACCTTTTTTTGAATCTCTTCAATAGTAACAATTCTCTCAGTAGAACGCAATAGATCCTTTAATATATCCTGAGTGTTTTCTAGCGTAATTTCTCTGCCTATCAAAGTAGAATGTGCTAACACTTTATTCAACGCACCTTCAAGCTCACGCACATTCGATGTAATTTTTGCAGCCAGAAACTCCACAACGCTTTGCGGCATAACTATTTGCATCTGGTCGATTTTAGATTGCAAAATACCAAGCCTCAATTCATATGTAGTACTATGCACATCAGCCACCAACCCCCATCCAAGCCGAGACTTCACCCTATCCTCAATACCATTTAAATCAGAGGGAGATCTATCGCAAGAAATGACCATCTGACGATTATTATCAATCAGGGCATTGAATGTATGGAAAAACTCCTCTTGTGTGCTATCTTTACCACAAATAAACTGGATATCATCAATCATGAGCACATCAACACTTCTGAATCTTTCTTTGAAAGAAATAATATCCTTATTTCTAAGCGCGCGCACAAACTGATACATAAATTTCTCAGCAGACATGTATATAACCTTGCGAGTTGGGTCAGATTTTTGAATCTGCCAAGCAATAGCATGCATAAGATGTGTCTTTCCAAGACCCACTCCACCATATAAAAACAACGGATTGGATTCGCCGACAGCACCTTTAGACTCAGCAACAGCATAAGCTGCCGCATATGCAAGCTCATTAGGAGGTCCTACAACAAAATTTTCAAAGGTAAAACGTGGATCTAGCGGTGAATTAAACAGATCATTCTCAGGCGACGCCTCTTCTTCGTTCGTGGATGCGTTATTTACAACCAATGGGCTTGCCAATGTTGGCAATGTATCAAGCGTTATAATTTCGACTTCGTTAATAGCATTATCGTAATGGCTACATAATTGAATAATGGTTGGAAGATAATTAGATTTTATCCAGTCGCGCATAAAATTGGTGGACACCGCAAGCAGAATCCTATGTTCCGTCGCTTCAACCAAATGAATTTTGCTAAACCAACTCGAAAATGCAGCTTCCCCGTAATGCTTAATAAGATCACTCTTAACAACCGCCCAAATGCGGCCAGCATTTTCGATTTTATTATCTACTAAAACATCATCTATACGAACATCCATTTACTTATACCCTCCAAGCTTTAGAAGGTAGGTTCGAATGTTGCCAATCACTAAATCCACCAGTAATATTATAACAATCATCATAGCCTAATTTTTCAGCGATAGCAGCAGCGGTAGCAGACCTCGCCCCACCCTTACATATAAACAAAGCTTTTCCACTTGTATTTTGCAATACATCTTGAAGATTTTGACCAAATTCATCTAGGTTCGAAGAAATAGTTACAAGCTTTAAGTTTGCACTATCTGGAATTCCACCAGCCCATTCTTCTGGCGTACGCACATCTATTATCATAGCGTTTAGATCATGCGACAATATATCAAATGCCTCTTTGGGCGATATGTTCTTCATCAGTTTTTGAGATTTTAATTAGAATGGGGGGATAGTAGCACAAAAAAACTTATAGTACCAGATCGGATTTGAGAAAAATGAGAATATTTTTAGTTAATACGTGTAGTCATTTAGTTAGCGTCATTACGAGAAGGGTTTTAACCCGACGCGGCAATCTCACTTTGTACTATAAAACATGTTAATTGAGTATGTATAATATTATAGAAAAAGGGAGATTGCCACATCGCATACGCTCCTCGCAATGACGCTCGTATAAACTTTTGCGTAAAAAGCTTACACCAAACTCAACTGAGGTTATTTAAACAACCCTTTTATTCCTTTTTCCAGTAATTTACTCGCACCATCTTGCATAACATCACCATTATCTTCCTCTTCTGAATGAGAAGCGTCACCTTTGTTATTCTGCTCATTACCCTCTTTAAATATACCTTTTAACAAATCCTTTGGTTGTATTTTTCCTTGCTTAAGATTATCTATCACTCCTGTGAGCGCATTCTTAACTAAATGCTGCCAAATAGCCTTCACATCTAGCTTATGCTGTGGATTATCCAAAGGTCCGTAAAAATGTATTATTACTGGCGGCAGATATTTCACTCCGGAATTGATAGTAGCAAAGACATCAAGAGTAAATTGCGTTAGGTTTATTTTCCCTTCAGACACAGCTGATATTTCATTGGAAATTAATTCACCCCTAGTTATATTCATAACACCTTTATCTATAGCAACATCATACTTTAGACTCGAAAAGTCAGTTTCACCTTTGCCAATAGCATTTTCTAAACCTTGAGCAAAAGCACCGATATCACTTGGTTTATCTAAAGCATGTACAAGTTTATGCAGATCAACCCCACTAACCCTACCATCCTTGCCACTTAAATTTATACTACCATGCATATTCTTTACATAATCAAACTGACTAACGCCATGAGATTTTATGTCACATGCAAAATCTACAATACCACCTATAACTTTTATCTTACGCCCTTCTGGCACAATATTCTGTATTTTAGCATTTTTTAAATTTAACTTTAAATGACTACCTTTGGCAGATATAATACCATTACCATCGAGTTTACCACCATACAACCCTCCTGTTAATGATCTGATGTTTAAAACACCATCCTCCAATCCAGATTTTATTGCAATATTATCCAATATGAAAGCACCATACATTATCTTTTTAGCTTTAAGACCCATAGTGGCATTTGCACTATTGAGGCTAGAAAGGTCTATTTTTTGATGAGACCAATGACCTCCAGCTGCCCCCGAAGAGCCTGAAAGAGTTGATGCAGAATGAATAGGATATATATCTGCTATAGCAACATTAAGGTCCATATCCTCTATATAAAGATCCTTACCCTTATCTATATATTTCAATCTACCACCTTGAATGCTTATGTCGTTTATAATAAATGGCAAAGTTGCAGAGGTATTTTGACTTTGAGCCTCCACAGCAGGAGTTGCAGAGACAGAATGATCGGATGCTTGAAGACCTTGGAACTCCCAAGTACCCTTACCGCTTTTAAGTCTTTCAAGATTTATAATCGGCTTTTTTAGATCAAGACTTGATATAACTATTTTACCTTTCAAAAGCGGCCACAAAACTAGCTTTGCTGATACCATTTCAGCCTCCACAAAATTTGCAGCTTTTGCTTGTGGCAAAGAAGATAACTTAAGCTGAGTCAATTTTATTTGGGGCACAGGTAAAATATCCAAACTAATTTTACCATCAATTTTTAGATCGCGCCCGGTATGTTCTTTAACTTGAAGAGCTATAATTTTTTTGTAACTATCAAGGCTGATAAAAAACGGTGCAACAAATAATAATATGATTATTACACTAACTGTACCTATGATATATTTTGTAGTTTTGGTCATTTATGCCTCTATTTTACTATAGCTTTATCTAATACACTTCATATGATTAGTATTACTCAAATTGTATTAAATATCAATAGCTTAAATATAACCTGAGCTTGATGTAAGACTTTAGCACAGACTCACCACAAACGTCATTGCGAGGAGTCGAAGACGACGTGGCAATCTCCCTTCTACTATAAAAAGCTTAAATGTACAAAATAATATCTAACGAGTAATTTATTAAAGTGAGATTGCCACATCGTCTTCGACTCCTCGCAATGACGCTTTTAGTCTCATCTCTATATTTACTGAGCAGAGCCCTTATTTTACGCCATCTGACCCATCACATAGCTCATCTGCCTATAACTCAACGCTTCAGCAATATGAATCCTTCGCACACTCGCTAGCCCTTCCAAATCAGCTATTGTCCTTGCCACACGCAAGATGCGGTTATATCCACGCATCGATAATTTAAACTTTTGCGCAGCCTCATTTAGCAAATCAATACTTCCATCACCAGGTGTTGCGTAATCTATGAGCAATTGCCCATCCATACGACCATTCGTACTAATACCGTGCCCATCATAACGATCCAACTGAATTTGCCTTGCAGCTATCACACGAGCTTTGATCTCATCTGAAGATTCTCCACATTTTTCGCCTCTTTTTACCTCAAGAAAATCGAGCGCTGGAACCTCTATACTCAAATCAAAACGATCCATAATTGGCCCAGAAATCTTATTCTGATAATCACTTCCGCATTTCGGAGCACGTCCACAACCACGCGTATCATCGCCAAGATATCCACACTTGCAAGGATTCATAGCCGCAATGAGTTGGAATTTGGCTGGATATGTAATATGAGAATTAGCACGCGAGATCAACACCTTCCCAGTTTCAATCGGTTGACGTAGAGATTCTATAACAGTTGATGGAAATTCAGGCAATTCATCTAAAAATAATACTCCATTATGAGCTAGTGAAATTTCCCCAGGTTTTACCCTCTTTCCCATTCCACCACCCACCATTGCAGGCATAGAACATGAATGATGGGGAGAGCGAAATGGCCTTGCATTAGTGAGCTTCCCATCCTCAATTAACCCAGAAATACTGGCAATAGTACTACATTCCAAAATCTCACGGGCGGACATCTCTGGCAATATCCCAGGAAGCCTTTGCGCAAGCATCGATTTCCCAGCTCCAGGAGGGCCAGACATCAAAAGATTATGCTCTCCAGCTGCCGCAATCTCAAGAACACGCTTTGCTGATTCCTGCCCTTGAATATCCGCCATATCAGCATAAACATTCTCAAAATCACTCAACTCAGCTTTTGGAGGAGACAAAACCTGACTACCTTTAAAATGATTCGCAAGCGCTATCAAATTATGCGCTGCAACAATATTCCCATTACCAGACCAAGCTGCTTCCTTCCCATTTGCCGCAGGGCAAATAAGCCCCTTTTCGCGCTGCGTTGCACCAATTGCGGCAGGAAGAACACCAGAAATTGGCAAAATTGACCCATCGAGCGAAAGCTCCCCAGCAATTAAATATTCCGTTATTTGGTCTGATGGCAAAACGCCCATGGAAGCAAGAACGCTGCAAGCTATTGGCAAGTCAAAATGACTACCTTCTTTCACAA
>CANNRM010000028.1 GCA_947508155.1 Rickettsiales bacterium
GTATCGCTGGTCCTTTTGTTGAATTTATACATCGTCAATTTACTCCTAATGAATTGATGCTTGCTATAAAAGGGTTGCTTAGAAAGTCCAATCCTGTATTCCAAGATAAGGTTATTAAGTACAAAGATCTTTCTATGGATCTTGCAACTTACAGAGTACAAAGAGGCAATAAGCAGATTCATTTGGGTCCGACTGAGTTTAAAATTATGCAAATGCTTATTCTCGCGCCGCGTACTATATTATCTAGACAACATATTATGGATCATGTATGGGGTGCTGATAAGAACATCGAGCCACGCACTGTGGACGTTCATGTGAATCGTATTAGGTCTCTTATTAAGCTTAATGACGATGAGCCACCATTAATTAAAACGGTCCGTTCCGGGGGGTATTGCTTGAACCTTCCTGGCGAAAGAGACTAGTTCTTTGGGTCCCGAGTGTAATGCTCGGGATTTTTTTATTTCATTTTCTTCAGTATCACTTCTGCATAATCTATGATATAATGCCTCATAAAACATAAGGCAAAAAATCATGAGATATGCAATTATAGACATAGGCACCAATGCCATTCGCGCAGTAGTTTACGAGCGGAATAGCTTAAGTGCATCCGAAGTATATAACGAAAAATTCCGTAGTGATCTGCTAGGTCTCTTGGATCTTGAAGATCTTGATGTAAAACATGGTATATATCTTGTTATCAAGCATTTTGTCCATATTTTCGAAGAATTGGGCGTAGGAACAATTAAATGTGTTGCTACTGCAATCCTACGTAATCACGTTCATGCACCACTTTTTGTGGATATAGTAAAACGTAAATATAATATTGATATTGAAGTTATAACTGGCGAGAAAGAAGCTTATCTTACTGCTGCAGGGTTGATAATGGGTATTAATGAAGCAGAAGGCCTTGCGGCTGATCTTGGTGGCGGTAGTTTGGAGCTCGCGGAAATTTCGAACAAGCAGGTTGGTAAGCGTGGATCATTGGCTTTGGGTACAAATATTATTGATCAGGATATGACAATAGATGAAATAAAGCTCATGGTACAAGGCACATGTGAAGTCAAAAAACATCATAATTTATATCTTATTGGTGGTGCATTTAGAATGCTTGGGCGTGCTTATATGGAGTTTGTTCATTATCCTTTGAAGAATTTGCATAATTTGAAGATTTCTAGTCATGATCTGTTGGTGTTTTTGGAAAAATCTGAGAGCATGTATAAGCTCAAATCTTTTCACTATAAACGCACTACAGATCTTAAAGCTTTGTCTATTGTGAAGGCTTTGATAGAGCTATTTTCTGTAGAAGATGTGGTAATATCTAATTATGGTCTGAAAGAGGGGGTGCGGTTCGTTAACTTACCTGATGATGAGCGTACGAAGGATATTATCCATACTCGTTGTATGCATTTGTCGAATTTCGAAAATAAAAACTGCGATTTGGATAAATATTACGATATTATGCACCCATTGTTGCTAGAGGCGGATCCAGAACTGCGACATATTGTAGATCTTATTATAATGCTTTCCTGTATGAATACGAATATTGACAAGACAATGCGCGGTAATTTTATGGCAGATTTTGCTTTGTCGTCGGATATTCCTTTTAGTCATAAACAACGAGTTATGATAGCCGTTGCGTTGTCTTATATTTTTGGTGGTAAGGTTGATTTATACGTGCAAAAGCTTGCTCGTAGGATGTTGAGTGTGGTGGAATATGGTAATAGTCAGATTATAGGATGTATCATTAGAATAGCCTATGAGATAGATGGTCCGAATTTACATAAGCCATCATTTGAGCTGGTGCTTAAAGATAAATATATTGAAGTTGTGGCTAAGGATATTTTGCCAAAACAGGTTTTTGATAAGATTTGCGATAGGTTGCGGGATATATCGATAGCACGAAGGGTCCGCTAACCCAAGGTCCGAAATTCGTCGTAGAAAAGCAATTTTGCATAGTCGATCTTGTCCTCACGTACAAAGGGTACGCTGCGGAAGATCGCTATTGAAATTGCATTTCTACGAGCAAATTTGAGACCTTGGATAATGAAATCTGTGAATTCTTGTTGTTTTCTTAATAAAATTACGTTATATTATGTACTTAATTTAATATAGGTATAACATTATGTCATTAGTAAAAGATGTAGAGCATCAAATTCCGAGTGTATTTTATGGAATGAAGGAAGCAGATGATCTATATTTTAATGTTACGAGAGTGAGTGCTCAGAATTATGATAAGTGGGTGCAATTTGCTCAAAAACATAATGACGCAAGTAGTAAGATAGGCACCGGTGCATTCCTTGGGAGCTTGAGATATTATCAACATCCTAATGCAGAGGTGTGGGTCGCTTTTGTTTCTAATAAACCAGTGATAAATCCGTATAAAATAGATGAATCATCCATAGAGATGTTTGTTACTGTTGATACATCAGAACATTCTGTATTTACTTCGCATATGGGGATAGCGCGAGCAGCGGGAACATTTCCTAAAGCATTGCAGCATAAAAATATTTCCATGAAGCTTCACGCGTTCGCGGCTAAATTTATGTTAGAGCAGCATCCTGAAAAAATGTATATGATTAACGCGCCAGCCGAAGAGATGAGAGAGATTGTAATTGATGCATTTAAAAAGAAAGGAAAGCTTGATCAGATTTTTATAGGAGATAATAGAACGAGTGTTCCAGAAACATTAACAATTGAGATAGTGCGGCCCGTAGTAGAAAAATTTCAGGCTCAGAAGAGCGTCATAGATTCAAAAACATATGCCATGGTTGTACATCCCAAAATAGCATTGCTGCGTCTATTAGAACAACAAGAAATGATAAATAAAGGTGAGAAGAAGGCATCGCCTATTAATATAGAACATGAGGGTAGAGATTATTGGTCTCCACTAAAAAACTTTACAATAAAGAATCAAGCTGGCGATGTTGTGTCAGTTATTACTCCAGAAGAACAGAATGCTGAATTTGCGTGGTATTTTCATCATTTTGAGCAAACTGTTTGTATTGATGATACTCACCCTATAGTGATATACAACCTTAGAGCACTTGCTGATATAGGTGATTTACATGGTAATATTGTCCTGGTAGGCCGAGAGGGTGCTATTGTAGATCTTGAGGCTTGAAATTGAGATGACTGAGATTTGTTGTGCAAACGCTATGATGACTGCTTGAGCATTTTTATAATTTGATCGTTAAAAACCCATCATAATTCCTGAATCCCGTCTGATCCGACAATTCCATATCTTCTCCAGAATATACCACATATCCCTTATCCATATCACCTTTAAACATGTTAATCGCTTTCATATAATCTGCTTTATATGTCTCAGTCTTTTTTATCTCGATAAATGTCTTGTCGCGTCTATTATCTATAATCAAATCTACCTCTTCCCCAGAATGGGTTCTTAGAAAATAATAATCTTCATTCTTGCAATTATGCATTCCAGATTTAATGATATCCATGATTACGTAATTTTCAAATATTGCGCCAGCCATTGGGCCCATGCTGTATTGTTTTTCTGTTTCAATGCCAGTTAGGTAAGATACAAGACCAGTATCATAGAAATAGACTTTTGGAGTTTTGACTATACGTTTGCTTAAGTTAGTATAAAATGGTGGTAGTAGGTAGATGATATATGATGCTTCTAATACAGAAATCCAGCTTTTGATTGTTGGCACAGATACGCCAAGTGCTTTTGAGTAAGATGACATATTAAGAGGTTGTGCAGTTTGAGCTGCAAGTAATAATACGAACCTTCGAAAATCTCTCAGGTTGCCGAGATTGCTTATGTCCTTAACATCCTTATTTATATAAGTCTCGATGTAGGATGAATACCATTCGTTATTATAGTTGTAATCCTTTACTACAAGCCCAGGATAACTGCCTTTGTAAATAGATTCATCACGTAAGTGTTTTGGTATTTCAGAGCGTTGGAATGGTAAAAGTTGCATTAGACCTATCCGCCCCGCAAGTGATTCTTTAATGCCTTTGATCATAGAAAATTGACTAGAGCCAGTAAGGATAAAATTGCCGTTAATATCACGATTATTATCTATGACATTTTTAATCATATCAAAAATCATAGGAGCTTTTTGCACTTCGTCAAAAATCACTTTGCTAGAATAATGGTTGATAAAACCCACGGGGTCGCTATCCAGAAAGTTTTTGGTTTGGTAATCATCAAAACTCACATAACGATATTCAGGCAGCATGTTTTTAAGCAATGTAGATTTTCCTGATTGACGAGGCCCAGTGATCCCTATGGCAGGAAATATGCTGAGATGCTTTTGGAGGGTTTTTGCGATAGTTCTGTGTATAAACATGATTTTATGTAAATTTAAAGTCTGACTTTAAATTTACACTAAACTAGCGTAAAAAGCAAGCAGAATAACATGATATTATTTAAGTAGTAGGTTTTTTGTCTGAAGCTTTAGGTGATGTTGGTGCAGGTGATACATCATCATACCCATATGGTACCGCAGGTGCAGATGGATCTGGTTGAGTTGGTTGAGCTGGGGTAATTCCTCCGCCACTATTATCGCTATCTGATGTATCATCTTCAGTTTGCTCTGTAGGAACCACTAAATCTGTTACAGTTTCTTGTTGTAGAGTTTTATCAAGTGGTTCTTCTGGCGCTTCTGTTTTGGACATATCGGCATCATCGCTCATTGCTGTATCTTCTGCCATAGATTCAACATCTTGCTCTATATCATCAGTATCATTTTCGTCAGACACAATTTGATCTGTTAGATCTATATTATCATCTGTGATAGGTTCTTCTATTATTTCTTCGGCTGGAGCAGGAGCTGCTTCCTCCTCTGCTACTTGTTTTTTCTTAGGATCATAAGGTTCTTGTGTTGGAATAAATATAGGTGGTAGTAGCCTTTCCGTGAACATTTTGTCTTTATAATAGAAAATCTTTTTAGAACGAATAGGAGGCATAGATTCGATGAGAACTATTTGCTCATCACGCGGAAGCTGAATTACTTCCTGAGGTAATAGCAGCGCACGTTGAGCATGTGACACGTTTTGCGTTCTAGTTGCTGGATTCAAGTCAAAGAATTTAGGTCTACTTGACGATACTTGTTCAACGGTTTTATTCCCACAAAGCTGCGAAATAAGATTGGCTGTTTCATAGTTGTTCGCAGCAAAAGTAATACGGAATGTGGAATTTGATAAAAATGAGTTCATCCCAGCTTCTTCATATGTTCCTTTTAGCTGTTGGGTGTCTTGAATAATCAAGAATAAGCGCACTCTATAGCCACGGAAATATGCAATACCAGCTTTAATCTGTTCCATCTTTCCAAGTGTTGGAAACTCATCGAGTAGGAACATTACGCCATAAGGTTCTTCTTTAAGGTCTGGCATTTTACGACTTAAGAATTCAGAGGCTTGTTGGTAAAATATCCTCATTAGTTTTTGTAGACGATTGATGTTATCTGGTGTTAAACCCACATAAACAGTAACTTTTTTCTTTTTGAATTCTTGAATGTTAAAATCTGAGGATGCTGTTGCTGTATCAATTAACGGGTTGGCCCATAATTCCAATGCAGAGTTCAGAGTAGAGATAACGCCTGAGCGTTCTTTATCGGCTTTCTGCAAAAATGCTGCCAAATTCATATATGCAACGGGATGCATGACTCCGCCAAGAGTATCCATAACGACAGCTAGATTGTAAACTACGTCATCACTACGTAGCGTTCTTACGACTTCGCCGAAAGATTTTGCTTTGGTAATATCCGCTAAAAGGTATAATACAACTCCTAGAAATAAGCTTCGTGCTTCATTATTCCAGAAATCTTTCTCTTCAATGATCAGATTAGCAATTTTCTGCACGTCATCTACCATCTGGCCAGGTTTACTACTAACCCAATCGATAGGGTTATAACAATGCGTACGACCGTCCGGGTTTGAAGGTTCCCAGACATAGCATTCTTGACCTTGTTTAGTACGCCAACCGCTTGTGAGTTCGTAGTTTTCAAGCTTAATGTCATGCACTACCATGGAATGGGTCCAGAATAGGAGATTGGGAATTACGAAGCCCACACCTTTACCAGCACCAGTAGGAGCGAATAACAGAGCGTGTTGGAATCCATCGGCCACAAAATATCCACCCTTATCCACGCCAAGTAGCATTCCCTCTTTTGAACGAAGGCCTGCACGCTTTACATCGGCTTGACTTGCCCAGCTGGCATCGCCAAAAACACTTTCTGCTTCTGGGATTGGGTTCCATTCATTGATTTTATTCCAGAATTTTCTGACTGCAAATAATACTATTATAGTTGGTATTATTGTGCATAACACTAGTTTCAATTTGAGATAGTCATATGCACTCCAAGATTCTTGAGACCATACGTTATAGAGCCATACATCTAGCTTCCACATCAGTGTAACGTCATTAAGATTGAAGTCTATGGTAGTATTTTGATGAGTAAGAAATCCTACGGCTTCCCCAACAACCCAAATGACAGCGAACAATCCACCTAGTAGTACGGCTAACTTTATTGTAAAGCTTCTAACGGGTCTCATGAAATCTTCTTTCATTATTTCATACCCCCATTTGTACCTTTGAAATAAATTTCAGAGATATACCGCCTCCCTCCTTCGCCGCGTTTTAATTGGATTACAATGTCTATTACAGCTAAGATATAGTTTTTAATCTCGTCTGGAGGCATACCAAGACCTGCCTGCATCACCATCAGTTTGAGCTGTTCAAGAGCCATCGCAGGCGCATCAGCGTGTAATGTTGAGATTGATCCAGGATGCCCAGTATTAATTGCGCGCAGAAAGCTAAATGCTTCAGCTCCCCTTAGTTCTCCTACGATAATTCTATCCGGACGTAGACGTAGACAAGCTTCGATTAAGTCTTGAGTTGTAACTTGCGCTCTACCTTGCCCCCCTTTAGATGAAA
>CANNRM010000029.1 GCA_947508155.1 Rickettsiales bacterium
ATACAAGCGAAATTTAACCCCAGATTACCTTTAAATGCTTATGTCAGGAAGTATAACACAAAACGTTATATAACGCAACACGTTATGTAACAAAGATCATAACCATTTCCTCACCTCTTCTCTATCATCAAAATGTATCTTCTTTGTGCCAATAATCTGGTAATCCTCATTTCCCTTACCAGCAATGACCAATATATCACCTTCTTTCAACTGAGACATTGCATATTTAATTGCCTCGCCTCTATCACCAATTTCTTTAGCGTTAGGACATCCCTCCATAGCCATCTTTCTAATAAGGGCAGCATCTTCTGTGCGCGGATTATCATCTGTTACAATAACCATATCGGCTAATTTTGCTGATACTGCGCCCATAGGTTTGCGCTTACTAGGGTCACGATCTCCACCACAACCGAACACTATATACAACTTATTTTTACATAATAATCTCATCTCTTTTAAGCTACTTTCTAACGCACCTGGCTTATGTGAATAATCAACAAACACATGCCACGGATTGTTCAAAGAAGTGACGCGCTCAAGCCTTCCTGCGACAGCAGTAATTTTAGGCAATACTGCGACTATATCATCAAAATTTATATCACATGCTTCAAGCATAGCAGCGGCGATGAGTAAATTACTCGCTTGGAAACTTCCAACAATTGGCGTTTTGATTTTATAATGTTTATTATGATATGCAAATTCTATAGTTTGACCTGTGATCGCTGGTGTACAGGCGGTAATATTAATAGAGCCATGTTCGCCTATAGTCACTATATTAGTATCCTCATCAAAAGCTCTTGCGACATCCTCATCTTCCATCAATTCAGTTGTAATAATTGCTTTTCCACTAGATTTTAAATTTTCAGGAAATAATTTTAGCTTAGCAATTTTATATGCTTCCATTGTGTGGTGATATTCCAAATGATCCTGCGAGAAGCTGGTGAAAGCCGCGGCATCTACAAATATTTGACCTAATCTTTTCTGATCAATGCCATGGCTAGAAGCCTCGAATGCAAGATGCGTTACACCTTGTTTAGCTAGCGATTCTAATGTTTGATGCATAGTCACAACATCTTGCGTTGTTAGGCTATTATCAGGCTGTTTAATTGTTACTGATGAGTCTGAACAACAGATTCCTAATGTTCCAATACTTGTGGATTTATATCCTAAATGTGATGCAATTTGTCTGTAATAATCTGCTACTGAAGTCTTACCGCTGGTCCCTGTTACAGCTACCATATATTGTGGTTTGTTCGGATATAAAAATGCCGCAGCTTCTGCAAGTGCAGAACGCACATCATCAACTACTAAAATATTCTCGCTAGCTATATCATGGTTACACACTATTAAAGCGGCGCCATTTTTAATGGCTTCATCAATATAATGCTGTGTATATTGTATGCAAAAAAACGCACTTCCGGGTGTGACTTTTCTTGAATCGAAACATAATTCTTTGATTCCGAGTTCTGTTAGTGCTTTTGTGATATTGTCATGCTTCTTCATCTATCTGATACTCCACATGAAGTTCTTCCTCTATCTTAGCATCCTCATCGCCAGTATAAGGGGAAATACCATATAAAGTCACCATACGAGAAATGATATTTTTTGTGAGAGGCGCTGCTGTCCAACCAGCTGTAGCAAATCCAAAAGTTTCCTTAGTTGGTTGTGGATTATCAAGCATTATAAATACTGCATATTTAGGATTCACTGCAGGAACTACAGCAAAAAATGATGCATCTCTTTTATTCTTAACGTAACGCCTACCTTCGCGTTTTTCGGCAGTGCCAGTTTTTGCGCCAACAAAATATCCTTTCACATCAGCTTTCCTACCAGTGCCTTTGCTGACAACAAGGCGCATCAGTTTCAACATATCATCTGATGTAGTTTTTTTAAGTACTGTAGTGCCCATGACTGGCTCATCGCGTTTTACAAAATGTAATGGATACATTGTACCACCATTGACAACAGGAATGCCAGCGCTTACGAAATGCAATGGGCTAAACGACATTCCGTAGCCATATGACATTGTAGTCATGCTCAAATCTGTCCAGTTATCATATTTGGGCACGAGGGGATAAGCTCTTTCTGGTAACTCAATCGCTAATCTCTCTGTCAAACCCAATCTATCTACATATTTTTTAAAATCTGCTTTACCTGTTTCAAGAACAATCTGTGCCATACCAATATTGGAAGAATGTAAGAAAATTTCCGGAACAGTGTGGAAGCCTACTTCCTTGTGATAATCTTGTAGATTGAAATTTGCTACTCTCATAGCGGTTAGATCATAAGCATCATTTAAATGAGTCTTATCATCATCAAGTCCTATAGCCATAGTAAGAACTTTCATGATTGATCCAAATTCATACACGCCTAAACTATATCTGTTAAATAACTGATCCGCTGAGGCTTGTGCTGGTGAATGTGGATTAAAATCTGGCATACTTACAGCGGCAATTACTTCGCCATTGTTAGGATCTACAACAATAGCAATTCCAGCCGCGGCGCGGAACGTGGTGATGGTTTTTGCGAGCTCTTCATGCACTATATTTTGAACGCGGGAATCAATCGTAAGCCTTAGCGGTGCTACATCTTCTTTTTTCTGTAGATGCTTAGTTGTGAGAAATGCATCGTAACTTTTCTCAAGTCCAGCAAGTCCATCATTATCACGTCCAACATATCCTATCAAATGCGAGAGAACCGAACCTTGTGTATATACCCTCTTTTGTTCTTCCTCGAAATATATTCCAGGAATACCAAGATCATGTATTGTCTTTTGTTCTTTTGTTGTTAGATCCCGCTTAATCCAAGCAAAAGTTTTGGTCTCTTTTAGATCTTTGATCAATCTTTTTTTGTCGATACCAGCAACATTTTTAGTAAGTTTTTCTACTGCATCATTGATATCAATCATTTTTTTAGGATTCGCATAAGCGGAACTACCAGGCACATTAATAGCCAGCAGAACACCATTGCGGTCTACTATTTCACGACGAAAATAATCGCCTTTTGCGTAGATATGTTTGTCCGGTGGAGTGGTAAGAGCTACCACAATTAGTTTATATCCAACAGCAAAAAAACATAAGGAAAGACAGATAATCAAAAATACTAATCTAGAAATCAATGCCTTGCTACCCGTATCCCAAGCTCCCAAAGCAAGCAGCATCGAAACTAAACCGCCCTCCTGCTCCGGGCGTTGAGAAGTTTGATGAGTTTTTTGCCAAAGTATCGTCATTGCTTCCTTTTTAAAGATGCTTTTTGTACGTATTTATTACCCATATGTTTATAATTCCATCTTGTTGTTTTGGAATGAGTTATAGCTACCTTCTCAGATGCTGTTGTTTCGGTTGGCGCGGGTTGAGTATTATTAATAGGATCTGGCATCATTTGTTCTGGTGAAGCGGTAGAAAGATTCAAATATTTCGCTGCAAGTTTACTGAGTCTAGTAGAAGATGTAAGATATACATATTCAGTTTTGAGCATATTTATATTGCCTTTTTCACCATTTACTTGCTTCTGAATTTCTGCCAATTCAAAATTTAAAGTTTCAACCTCGCGCTTCATGCTAAATAGCACATATCCAGAGAGAAAAATTACCGCAAGACCAATAATAGTAATAGCTCTATGTAACATCATAAACCCTCCGCTATTTTAATGGCGCTTCTGAGTTTTGCAGAACGACATCTTGGGTTGCGTCTTACTTCTGCATCGGTTGGAACCAAAGGCTTTCTATGTAATATTTTGTAGATAGAAATTTCTTCTTTCGATGCAACATGCGACGGAGATAAATGAGCATATTTCGATTTTGCAACTTTCTTTGATGAATTTTTGGTCAAATATTCCTTGGCTATTTTATCTTCTAAAGAATGGAAAGTCACAATCACGAGTCTGCCTCCAAGCGTTAGCATAGATGATGCTTTTGACAAGAAAGTCTCAATCTCTTCCATTTCGTCATTCACCCAAATACGGATAGCTTGGAAAGTTTTAGTGGCAGTGTCAATTTTCCCGGGTCTGTGGCCTATAGCTTTGCGCACAATCTCAGCAAGTTGTGTGGTTGTAGCAATTTCCTCTTTCTCGCGTACTGCGACAATAGAACGAGCTATACGCCTTGATGCTATCTCATCGCCATATTCATAAATCACTCGCGCTAATTCTTCTTCTGGGGCGTTATTAACAAAATCTTTCGCACTTTTCCCATCTTGTCCCATGCGCATATCAAGTTCACCTGCATGCATGAAGGAAAACCCACGCTCCGCTTGGTCAAGTTGCATGGATGAAACGCCTAGATCAAGTACTATCCCGTCAAAAAGTCTGTTTTTGTCTGCATATTTGCCCGTATCTGCGAAAGTGCTATTCACAAACGTGAATTGGTCTCCAAATTCAGCCTTTAATGGGTCTGCATATTTCTTAGCGCTAGGATCTCTATCGATCGCAATAACGCTAGCCCCCGTTTCTAGCATAGCTTTTGTGTAGCCACCAGCACCGAAAGTGCAGTCAAGATGTAGCTCTCCAGTTTTTGGAGAAAGATTCTCGATGACTTCTTGTAGCATTACAGGGGTATGATCCATATTATTGCCCCCCTATATTTTTAAGAAGGCCACGATTGTTTTTTGCGATATCTTTTGCTTGTTTCAAGTAATCTTCAAATTTAGTAGGATGCCATATCTCGAATACCAACCCCTTACCAACAAAATAGGCCTTTTCATCAATAGACGCATAATCTGCAAGCGCTTTAGGAAGAACTACGCGCCCTTCGCTATCAAATGCAAGATGCACTGATTCACCGAGAATCGTTGTTTCGAAAGCGTCCCTTTCTTCAGAATATGGGTCTAAATTTTCAATAATTTTGCTAAGTTCAGCAAGGCGCTGTGTACTACAAGCTTCTAAACATTGATGTTTGATTGACGGATATACAATCATGCCTGAACTATTTCCATTGCCAAGGATTGTACGATAATTTGCGGGCACGGATATACGTCCCTTTTTATCGATACTACCTAGATATTTAGAAAGAAATATATTCATTTTTCACTGTTCATTTCAAAGTCGACACTTCACTGCTAGTTTAACCGTACCATATTTTGGGAGATTATGGGATTTATTGGGAAGAAGTGGAATATATTGTACAAATTTTTTTCAGTCAAGTGTCATTTTAGCTACAATCGACTATTTACATGATATTTTTGATATTTTTTTGTAGAATGCATTTTGTATTTGCAAAGCTTATACAAAACTGCAATTGCCATATGTGGAGGATGGATGCAAAAACAATATTTCAAAGAAGAAAAGTGCTTTATATCTCACGATATAGATGAAGTTGTGGATTGGGTCACTCTGTCGCCTGAAGATGTTATATTCGAAGTATCACGTTACATGGCGCTAATACCAAATCCCGCATTAAATAATACTAGGAGCGAGGAGCGAAGCCTATCTTTTATAGGTGAGCAGACGAGCAACGACGTAGGATTAATTCCGGGATTTGGTATAAGAAGTGCATGGCGCGAAGTTACAGAGAGGATGCGCAGCCATCAAGAAGAGCAATTATTGGGGTCAGATACAGAGTGTGATGAATAAATACTGGAGGCCAGGGTCGGAATCGAACCGACGATAGCGGATTTGCAGTCCACGGCATTACCATTTTGCTACCTAGCCATTGTGTATCTTATACAGTATTTTGGGGAAATGTGCAATGTTAATTTCTAAAAATGGTATCCATTTACCTTTTAAGCGTCACCCCCGCGAAGGCGGGGGCCCAGTAAAATAATTTCGCGTTAGCGTCATAAAAAAATAGCCAAAAGGATTATATCAATTGGATCCCCGCCTGCGCGGGGATGAGATTTCAGATGCCATATTACTCTTCTACAGCTTCTACCGATACCACCTCAGGCACATAATACTTTAACATAGATTCTATGCCATTTTTCAAAGTTACCGTAGAACTTGGACATCCAGCACAAGCACCACGTAATTCTAGCATGACAACACCATTCTCAAACCCTCTGTAAATGATATCTCCACCATCCATAGCAACAGAAGGCCTTACGCGTGTTTCAATGATCTCTACGATTTGCTTCTCTAAATCCCCCAAATTATCCAAGGATGTATTTCTATCCTCTCGTTTTTGATCGAAAATCGGAAGTTTCGCAACTAAATGATCCATTATCGATACTAGGATTTCTGGTTTGAGCAGATCCCAGGCAATATCTTCTTTTTTGGTGATGGTAATAAAGTCTATGCCAAAAAATACTGCCGCAACACCATCTGTTGCAAATAATTTGCGTGCTAGAGGGCTAAATTTTGCATCCTCTATAGATGAAAAATGGATAGGACCTTCTACGCTAATTTCTTCTCCAGGAAGGAATTTTAGTGCATTTGGATTTGGTGTAGCTTCTGTTTGGATGAACATGATTATTTATTATAAGATGGTACCCGCGGCCGGACTTGAACCGGCAAGGGATTGCTCCCCACGGATTTTAAGTCCGTTATGTCTACCATTCCATCACGCGGGCAAAGAATGATGTGTAAAAACACAGCAGGATAATAGTATAATTTCACTCATTTTGCAAATTGTTTTTTTTGAAATGATAGTTATACTTACACTTGAACCCAATGAGTGATTTTCAACATGAGATATAAAAACAAACTACAAACCTTCCTTGCATGGCTGCATCAAGCCTTTTCTATCACATATATCAAAACTTCTGTTCAGAATAGTATGGTGAAAATACGGAGTGAGTTAAAGAAGGGTAGCATCCGTAATATATTATGTTTTTCTGGGCTAGCTAAGATATTGTTTTTATATTTTATAGTAGTGTTATGCATAATAATTACTAGTTTCGATTTTTCATCTAATATATTGAGTAAAAATCTGAAGCACAAAGTTGCGATATACAGTGTTCAGGACAGAATAGGTGA
>CANNRM010000030.1 GCA_947508155.1 Rickettsiales bacterium
ATTTATGCAGGATTTTTTGGAAATTGTGTAGTTAATAAATGTCTTGCTTTGAAGCCCATAGTATTTATCGGGTTGATATCATATTCACTATATTTGTGGCATTGGCCTGTGATAGCTTTTTCTAACTATTTATATTTATCGCACAATTCTTATTATGGCGTTGTATTCACAATATTGACATTTGGTTTATCGTTATTTAGTTATCATATGATTGAGTTACCGATTAGACGTTCCAAAATGAGCAGAGCTCAAGTGTTTGTATTATTATATTGTATTCCAGCATTATTGATTACAGCTATATCTGCAAGTTTTTTTAGCCCTAAGGTGCGTGACTATTTTGTTCCTACAATAGCAAATTTAGAAAAGGATGAGAGTAGTATGATTGCTTCATCTGAAAGCTATTCGCATTATTGTTTTAGTGGGGAAGATCCTCAGACAGATTTAATTAAGGCACAATCTTGTATTAATGGTAACAACCATAATCTCGAACCAAATATGTTGTTTTTTGGTGATTCTCATGCAATGCATTATGTTGATTTTTTAGATGTGTTAGGAAAATATTATAAGTTTAGCTTCCGAGCTATTTCAAGATTAGGTTGTCCGTCTACACTCCTCAATAGTGTGGATTATGGCAACACTTTAAATAATATCATATCATGTACAAAATTTAGAAAACTTATAAATAATCATATCACCGAGTATAAGTATGTCATAATGAGTAGTTTTTGGGATGCTGTATACTATAGTCCAGAGTTAAAGCAAGATTTTGAAAATACAGTCAAATGGCTTGTGTCGAAGGATATTAAGGTAATTATCTTAGGTAATGTACCTGTGTTTCAAGATTATAAGGTAGGATGTCGGGATCGTGCTCTTCGTCATAAGTTTATACAATGCAAGAAAAATATGGCAACTAGCTATAATATTGATGTAATAAGATCTGCGAATGTTTTTTTAGAAGAGTTGACGCATAAATATGATGGAGTATATTATATGGATGCTACGAATGTTATTTGCCCGGATAAAAAGTGCAGTGCATATATAAAGGATGAATTGATATATTTTGATACAAATCACCTGAGTTTAAAAGGTTCTAAAATACTAGGTGAAGAATTTATCAAACATGGCAATGGGCTCCCATCTGTATTTCAAGAGATTATCAAGAGTCAGAATTAATTTAAAATGAATTTGAAATGATCAAAAAACTTATTATAACAATAATCATTCTGTTTTTAACAACGATGCTAGGTGTGGCATTAAGTGAGATCAATAAGCATGATTTATCTGTGCACAAGGCTGAAACTTGCAACCTCAAGGAAAAGGGGCCGATATATCTCGTGACATATGGTGATGGGGATGTATATATCTCGAATATGAAGGTATTGGCTGAGTCTGCGTTGAATAATTGTGTGGATGTAGTGTATATGTATCGCAAAGAGCATCTGGATGAGGCTTTTGTTGAAAAGAACAAGAAGATCTTGGATAAGAAAAGAGGTGCTGGATATTGGTTATGGAAGCCTTATATTGTGCTTAAGACTTTAGAGAATATTCCTGAAGGGGCTATCGTTATATATTTTGATTCTGGAATTAAGATTGTGCATCCGTTGGATAGGTTTATAAATAAGTTGGATAGTAATGATATTTTGCTGGTTGATAATACACATACGAATAAACCATACATGAAAAGAGATCTTTTAAAATTCATGAATATGGATAATGAGGAAGTTCTTAACCAAAAGCAGCTCTCTGCTTGCATGTTCGTGGTGCGTAATACAGTACGTAGCAAAGAATTTTTAACAAAATGGCTTGAAATAGGAGAACTTGGTTGGACGATAGATGATAGCCCAAGCAAAGAAGTTGAATATCCAGAGTTCATAGAACATAGGCATGATCAATCTATATTATCTTTATTATCTTTGCAGAATACTCAAGGTATAAAAGTTAGTAGACTTGAAGATTTATTAGAAGATGTATGGCAGCATAAGAGACGTAGTATGGAAAAGTCTCTATTTGTCACGCGTGATGGTAAGAAGATGCAGATGAGTATTTTGGGTAAGAGGTTAGACGAGATACTGAAGTTATGGCGTAGGTATGTGAGGTGATTTTTCTACCCTATCCATAAGTCTTCCACTCTTCGCTGGTACAAATTCCCATGGACGTAGCATCCAACGGACTCTTCTAGAGTTTTCTATATACCCAGCATAATGAGGACTTTGATATACACCTTCGCTCATTACCTCTTTCCCATAAAAATATTTGAGCATTTTTTCTGCATTATCTGGACACCATATGTTTATATCCCCAAAAATACATTTCTTTAAATGATTGATATCTTCCTCTGGAAATTGTTCTTTAGGCCAGGTTTTGAGAGCTGAAGGATTTGCATGAATATAAGTATTATTTACTTTTTTCATTGTAAATATATCTACCGCTGGGAATCTAAAATTTGACTCATCTGAGCTTAAGCCAGTTTCTGGGCAGATTTTAAGAAATGTATTGCTGTCATCAAAACTTCCTAATGTGTATCCCAAACTTTTTAGTTCAGATCTCATGGCTAATAATCTACTAATATCAGTTTCTGATATTGCAATATCAATATCATCGTCCCAAGGAATTAAACCTTTATGACGTGCTGCGCCCAGAAGTGTGCCACTAGTAGCCCAATATTTTATCTGGTGCTTGTCTAGTAATTCTGTTGTGTCTTTGAGCATCTGATATAATTCATGTGCTATACGTGCATCTAGATATTCTACACCTACATCGTTCATGTAGTGAACTTGAGACTTTGTTGCAAGTCGTAAGAATCTATCAATTTTACGATTCGTTTGAAATATCTGATATGTTTGTAAAATTATTGTGGCTGATGTTAGGATTATTATGATCCACAAAAATATTTTGTGCGAGACGATGTTGAATAGTTTTTTTATCATTTTATTAGTTCCCAAATTCATTTCTGCCCATAGCACTAAGCTCGGATGGTATATCTTGATTCCACGAAGCGATTTTCTTTTTTGCAATATAGGCTGTGATTGCTCTTTCATGTATAGCACGTCCTAGAGAATTATCTATAACTAAAGAATTATGTGCATTATATGCTGCAAGAAGTGTTGGTATAGAGTTTTTATTAATAACAAGAGCATGAGTTCTTTCAGTGCTATATTCATTGTGAATTTTTGTAAAGTAATTATTCACTACAAGATCGGGGAAATGAAATAAAAACCTTATAGAGTAAGGAATATGTCTTTTGGGGAAAGTTAAATCAGCATCTAAATAGGCTATATCCCATTTATCAGGTAATGATTTTACAAATTCTGCAAAATTTTTGTCAAAATGATCAAAAAGCACAGCGTCATCTTCAAATATTACAGATAGTTGGTTATCAGGAGATTTGCTAATCTGTTTCCATAATTTGACATGACTGCAATTGCATCCGATTTCCCCTGCTGTTAGGCCTCTATTCATTTCTTCGAATGCTTTATATATAAATTCAGCTTGCTCATTATTCTTATATGATTCTGGAGAGCAATATACATCATATTGGCGATTTGCTATAAAAGCTTTAGTTTTATCCTTAATACCTTGCCCAGTAAAAACATCTTTTGTTTCTCTGTCTCTAAATATTATTTTATACCCATCAGTTGCCGATACTCTTTCTACATTAATGCCAAATTTATCGGCTTGAGTTTTAAATGCAGTAAATCTTTCTGGTTGGCGATCTAGATTAATTACATAGAAATGTAGAGTCGCTTTGTTGTCTGGGGTAGCAGGATTTTCTGCCCAGCCAGTGAAGTATAAAACTTCGTTGTATATCAGCATGGATGCTGGTATTATGATGAGCAGTAGTATAAGTTTAAATATCTTTTTTATCATTTCAATTTCTTCTCAAAAATCTCATTCAACTTTCTTCTCACCTGCGCCTTTACAGTCTCGTAATCCTTTTCCTGCCCTGGCACAATCTGCTGATTCCAAATATCGCAATAAAGCTCATCATCATTGTCTACTTTGATAATATAGTCAACTAAATCTTCTTCGCTTTTGAAATCTCCAGCATAAATTACGGCCTTTTTGTTAATATCTACAAGCCCAGCAGGGTCTGTGTTATATATAGGAACTGTTCCTGCAAGCCATGCGTTGAAAGGTTTTTCTGTGACATATCCTGGGTAATTTAATGTATTTTCATAAGATAGCGTAAATTTGCACTGTGATAAAAATTCATGAGAATCAGGAACTGGTCCGCCTACATTATTTAGGTGTTTACCACCACTTAAAACTTTCTTGTAAAGGGAGAGTCTATGGAACATTCTTGTGCGAGTTCTAGCGCCTTCAAACTGCCCTTTACGCCATTCTCCATTGTTACTTACTAGGAAGCATGCAAAATGTGGCTTTGAGGATGGATCGCATTTCATATGTCTATCATAATCATGGCGAATTTTATCGCCCTTTACGCCAACATATTGGAAGGGCATCCTGATATAATTAGGTCTGTCTATAAAGTCAAACCCAATGACAAGATCATATGTATCTAAATATTGGGGCGGGTTATTGTCTAAATAAACTTCCGATGTATAGAAGATTTTAATTATTTTTGGATCAGAAGGAGCCTTATGTCTGCCAGAAAATCCATTTAGTAAGATGTCTGGATCATGATCTACATATTCTATATTGTATTTTTCTCTAATTATTTCATGAATAGGTCCAATTTCTGAAAGTTCGGGAGGGATTTCATCCCCGAAATTAATGCTCATCATTTTTATGGTAGGCTTGTTAGGATCATGGGGGAATTTATTTTCTGTGCTACTTTTCCAGGCTGATAAATTTTTTTGTAAAGTAGCATTGTTTTTACCATCTTTAAAACCAAAGATATAGGCGCGTTTATATAAGTATAACGATCCTGCACTCACTAGTACAAGTATAAGTATATAGCATAAAAATCGTTTCATATATTTTCTACTCTGATTGTATCAAAATTTTTCTGCAATTCTTCAATATAATTGATAATCGTTTTATCTTGATGCTCAATCATAAATACAGAATTTTTTATAAAGTCGCCATATCTTTTTTGCAAATCTTCAAACTCAAAATTTGTATGATGCACGAGTTCAAGCAGGCTATGGTCTGTATTTATAAATATTGGTGTTATATTTTGTGGAGGGGAGGTTGAAAAATCGATAAAAAACACTTTGTAATTATCTTCTATTAATTTTTGCACTATGTCTTGAAGCATAATATCATCTGTAATACGTTTCTTTGATAAAATAAATCTTAGGCCTTTGATGTGGCGTTTGTTTATTTCTACATCCGCTTGGCATGTTGCGAATGTAGGGAATTTTTCTCTAAATATTTTGAAAAAATAACCTATCCATTTGGGTAATTGAAAGCGTGATCCATTATAAAAATATGGCCATAATCCGATCTCAAAATTGGCTCTCATATAGCTCATTACTTTTAATTGTGCATTTTTAAAGGTAGTTGGATGCTCCCAAAAAATAAAAGCTTTTTTGTTGAATATCCAATGTTTGGAGAGTTTCTTGTATCTATAGCAAAATAGAGTATCTTCTCCTGCATATGTTATATATTCTGGATAGCCACCAGCTTTTATTGCAAGATCTCGTTTGTAGGCTATGCATGCACCGCAAGGTTCCATTCTGGATGTGAAACGCTCTTTTGAGCTAAAATGTACAGACCATGGATATATTGTCTTGGGGTAGTGCACTCCAATTGACATATCCACGTTACTATCATTTGCAAAAGGGCCTATCATATTTGTCATATAATGCTGGTCCAAATACGTGCCTGCATCTACGTTGACAATTAGATTGTTACGTGCATGCTTAATACCTAGATTGCGTTGATATCCAATATTGCGTACCGTAGATGTAATAATCTCGATATTTAATGCGGAATTTTTGATATATTCATTTATTTTTGATATTGTATTATCTTTTGACTCGGCATCAATTATAATGACTTGTTCAGGAGGGTAGGTTTGAGACTCAATTAATTTTAGCACTTCTATTATGTTGTGTTCTTCGTTTAAAACTGGAGTAATCGTGGTGTATTTTGGGAAAGATTTTGTGGGGGTGTAATTATTTTCTATGAGATCTGCTTTGAAATCTAGGGGAAATAATTTAATATACGTATATGGATTTAACTCATCTGCGCTAGATCTGGCTCGAGCTTTTTTGTATTTCTCGTATGTCCATCTTACAGATTGATATCCGAAATGCACAAATTTTATAAAAGCTTTGTAAAGAAACGCGCTCATGAAATCTCGAAATATTTTCGCAAAACTCTATCATAACATCGCTTCAAAAAGCAAGGAAAAATAAAAATACATATTCTGTCAATAAAGTCCTTGCGCTTTTGGAAAAAATTCGTTATATTGCTCGAGATCCGCGGAGTCTCTTGGTGGGCTTCGTTATAAAAACAACATTATAAAGAGTGTTCGAACAATGCCTACAAATAATCAATTAGTGCGTTTTGGTAGAAAGCCAAAAACATATAAGTCAAAGTGTCCAGCGCTGCAAGGTAACCCTTTTGCAAAAGGCGTGTGTGTAATCGTAAAAACAGTTACTCCTAAGAAACCTAACTCTGCTCTTCGTAAAATGGCGAGAGTGCGTTTGAGTAATGGTAGCTATGTGAATGCTTATATTCCTGGTGAGGGTCACAATCTGCAAGAGCACTCGACTGTGCTTGTTCGTGGTGGTCGTGTGCCGGATCTACCTGGTGTGCGTTATCACATCGTTCGTGGTGCTTATGATACACAAGGTGTAAAAGATAGAAAACAAGGCCGTTCTAGATACGGTACAAAACGTCCTAAGTAATAGGTAAGGGGTAAATATATGTCACGTCGTCACGCAGCTGTAAAGAGAGAAGTTTTGCCGGATGTAAAATACGGA
>CANNRM010000031.1 GCA_947508155.1 Rickettsiales bacterium
ATTATATCGATTCGTGCAAAATCCCAAAGTTTGGTCATTTTTAGGATTAGCGCCATCCATAAAAATCATTTTATCGACGTAACCAGAGGCGCTCCTGATTTGTGCTGCTATATCACTAGCATATTTTGTGTATTCTTGTAATGGTGTAATGTTAGAAGATTGTTGTTGAGTTTGAATTGCTTTTTGAGTGGTGAGAGCCTCTGTAAATGCCTGCTCTGCTTTATCATACATTCTTTTTTGAGCATCTGGAATTATTGCATAAAACGTATCTTGCAAACCAAGTAGAAGTAATTTTGGATAAATTGCTTCTATTTCGCTTAGAGTCATATTTTTTGGTGCTTTAGTTAAGATATCCATACCAAGACTTGCATTTATTGCGGATGCAATAACTTGATCCTCATTCTGCTTACTCATAATCTCTCCCTAATATTTATTACTACTAATATTAGTACCACAAATAACCCATGTCCAGATATATCAGACATATTCACGATTGTTTTTCTAGGTGAGTTTTGTATCTAGATGTAACACATATATCACAGTGAGACGTCATCCGCGAGGTCACGTAGTGCAGCTCGGGGACCTCATGACTGCAGAGGAATATTATTCTTGTGTCCTGAGATCCCCGAATTTGCAAGCAAATCCGAGGATGACGTATTTTTCTCAGTCTGAGGATGACGATTTCTCTCATCCCTTCGTCAAACTACTCACAATCCCTCTCAATGTCTGCAACTCATTCTTTGATAATTTATCAATCCTGGCGAAAATATTGCGTATGTTCTGTGTCATGTGAGGACGCTTGCCAGGCGCTTTGAAGAATTTGTGGGAATCTAACTCGTCGAATAAATGTTCGAAGAAATATTCGAGCTCACCACGCGTTGCAAGAATTTGTTCGTTTGAGAAGGTGTCATTGAGAGAAGTCGCAGTAGTCTCACTTTCATCTAAGGGAGATTGCCACGTCGTGCTCTGCACTCCTCGCAATGACGCTACATAAACCTCATGAGCAACAACAGCAACAGCATGGGCTATGTTCAGCGAGCAAAAATCTGGGTCAGTTGCAATTGACAAAACCACATTAGCATAAGCGATTTCATCATTATTTAGCCCACAATTTTCTCGTCCAAACATTATCCCAACTTTTTGTTCAGCGGGGTAAGTATCACCAATTTCATGCGCCATCACGTAATCTTTATTCATGGTGCGTGGAACGCCGGTTGTGGCATATAAAAACTCTATGTCTTCTATAGCATCAGTTATGTTGTCGTAAATTTTTGCATTTTGGATAATGTCGATAGCCCCGACAGACATGCTATCCGCCTTGGGGTTCGGCCAGCCATCTCTGGGGGATACGATACGTAGCTCTGAAAGGCCGAAGTTTTTCATCGCGCGGGCTGTTGCGCCGATATTTTCACCCATTTGTGGGGCTATGAGTATGATTATGGGTTTCATGGTTGTGTTAATTTACTTTGTGTGGTGGATTAAGCGTCATCCTCGGATTTGCTTGCAACTTCGGGGATCTCAGGAGTTTATCCGTCATCCTCGAGGGCACGTAGTGCAGCTCGGGGATCTCAGGACTGCAGAGAGACGAGATATTACTCTTGTTGCCTGAGATCCCCGAGCTACGCTCGCAATGACGCCTCTGCTCCACCAACTAATTCCCACTTCTTGACCATTCAGGGTCAGAAGCATCCATTGGCGTTGGAATTTGTCTTTCGTGATAGCCGGTTAAATCGATTGCGAAAATCTTATTTACCGCATGTTTTTTACCAATTGCAGGCTCTTCACGAGAGAATATTATAACGCGGCCATTCGGTGCCCAAGTAGGGCTTTCAACGGTGTATCCATTTGTCAAAATTCTCTCACCAGAACCATCTGGGCGAATTACGCCGATCGAAAATCCTAATTCTCTATTGACCTTTGTAAAGGCTATATAATCGCCTCTTGGAGACCAGTTAGGGGTGTTATATGACCCACCACCGAAGCTAATTCTTTGGATGTTTGCACCATCAGAATCCATCACATATAGCTGAGGCGAGCCACCTCTATCTGAGCTAAATACAATTTTCTTTCCATCTGGAGAATAAGTTCCGGAAACGCTTATCGTTCCATAATCTCCTGTCATGCGTTTGACATGCCTGCTTGCGAAATCGATTTCATAAAGGCTTGTGGAGCCACCTTTTGCTATTGAGAATAAAGCTTTTTTACCATCTGGAGAATATCTAGGAGCAAATGACATGCCGGCAAGTTTTTCTAGTAATTGATCATTCCCACTTTTTAGGTTTTTGATGTAAATTCTAGGTGCGCGGCTTGTGTATGAAAGATACATCAATTGATCAGCATGTGGCGCAAAGCGTGGTGTCAAAACAAGGTTTCTACCATCGGATAGGAATTTATGATTTGCTCCATCTTGATCCATAATAGCGATGCGTTTGATACGTTTTTTCGCAGGGCCAGATTCTGCTACATAAGTGATTTTTGTATCGAAATATCCCTTTTCACCAGTTACACGTTCATATACCTGATCGGCTAGTTTATGAGCACCTTTGCGCCATAGGCTTTGAGGGATCTCTAATATTTGCCCAGCTATATTAGTTTCAGAAACAGTATCCCAAAGCATGAAGCTAACTTGGTATTTGCCATTTTCTAGCACTTTCACAGAACCGTTTAGTAATATGGTTGCATTTATTTGTCTCCAAGCTGCAAAAAGCGGGCGATGTTCTACGCCTGTTTTATTTTCGATAAAAGCTGCTTTAGGTATTGGGCGAAATAGGCCGGAATTTTTTAAATCATTCGTTATAACCTCGATCATATCACGTGCTACTTTTTTAGCAGCGCTGTCTGAAGAAGCAAAATCATTTAATGCAACTGGCGTTGGGTCTGCATGACCACGTGTTACGTTGATTGTTTGAATAGCGAGAGCTTGTGATGATATTGTTACAATGAGTAATAGAAATGTGATGTGTTTTATCATGGGTTCCGTGGTCTAATGGTTAAAAGAAATATACTACAAACAGGCGCAAGAAAAGTCCAATCTTTTTGTCTTTGGGGATAGTATTTTTCATTTTGCTCTGATATGATTTTTATAATTACACATATAGGACTTAAATGCGCATTATATTATCAATTATCGGAATCGTCCTTTTATTAGTTGCAATGGCTTTTGTTCCTGTGACTAGGAATTTTATGCTTAAATACATCGCTGGCTATTACCTCAGCTCAAGCAATGTGAAGATTAGAATTGGGTCTTTAGACGCCGATAAACATAAAATATACGCTCAGGATACTGAAATACATGTAAATAATGGGCATCTTACAACTATAGAAAACATATTTATAGATTATGATTTGAACGAGATTATTAGAACAAAAAAGCTAAATTTTATCGCGAAATTTCAAGATAAAACAAATTTGTTAGGTAAAGATGCTCAGATAGATGCCGATGTGAAATATACTAGTAATTCGGATGGTGGAGATGCAGAGATCGCTATAACTCACCTTGCTAGCGAGGTATTTGCAGATTTAGGTGTGAATGAGTTAGAGGGTACATGTAAGATATCATTAGGAAATGGTAGTCATCATATTAGTGATTGTAAAGTCACAGATGGTAAGGCGCATCTTGCTTTTGAAGCAAGAATGGATACATCAAAATCATCATTGAAGGCTTTGCTTATTAAAGGTAACGCAAAAGAGTTACCTATAGATTTGCACAAAACTTTTTATCATATGGTCGCAAGCGATTCAACTATGCAATATATGTACGACAATATCTCGGGTGCTATGTTAAGAGATGGCAGTTGGGAAATCAATTTTGATGAAGAATATTTCAATACATTAAAAATGAAACCAGAATATATCAAAGGTGAATTTAATGTTGAAAATATAAAACTGAGTTATGATAAAGATTTTCCTCCAGTTGAAAAGATCAATACAAAACTAATTATGAAGGGTAGCGTACTTGATTTTGCTATCCCAAGCGCCTATTCGAATGAAACTCTGCTTTCAAACGCAAGAGTTGTAATTGACTGGGGGGTAGAAGGTGATGCTGATGTTGTGATAGATGCTGAAGGAAAGGGTCCAGCTATTAATCTCACTAATTTTATATTGCAAAAACAACGCGAATCATTGGCGGAATCTGGGATAGATCTTTCTAAACTCAAAGGCACTGCAATAAGTAAAGTTCATATAATTGTTCCTATTGGAGATGCCAAAAATACTTATGATATTAGTAGCAATATTTCTGGAGTTGAGTTGAGTGTGTATGATGGTGCGGTTCTGTTGAGTAGGGCAAATTTAAAGGGAACATTTAATGGGGATATAATAAATATTTCTGGAAATGGCTTGGTCAATGATTTTGCAAGCAATCTCAATTTTACTAATTTTTTCGATGAAAAGGCTGAATTTGATAATATATTAGAAGTTAAGTCTAAGCTTACACCTCCTGAAAATATTACTCTCATTCGTCCATATTCTATAACAGCAGGAAATGCTGTGCTTGAATTTGCTTATAAGAATAAAGGAGATAGGGGGCAGGTTGTGGCAAAATCTAATCTTATGAATGCAGAATTTGGTATAGACAAGCTTGGCATTCGTAGTGACATTGGAGATAAGGCTTATTTAGAAGTGAATGGTGAGACTGGCTCTGATGGCTCAATGCCGTTAAGTGTGAAATTCACAGGTGAGAATAATTTACAGATCATTGGAGATGCGAATATTTCAAAGGACGTAACTACGCTTTCTTTGTCCAAAATACGTGCGCATGATACTAATGCAAGGGCTGATATTGAGCTGGGAAAAAAATCTATGAAAGTGAAATTGCGTGGCAAAATGCTTGATCTTTCCAAGAGCAATATGATGCAATTTCTTGCAAAAAATTCTGATGGCACCTCAACGTCACTTGATGTAGTCTTGGAAAAAATCAAGCTGAAAAATGATATATATTTAGATGATTTTACTTTAAACATCCAATGTAACAAAGTTCGTTGCTATAAGGGTGTGATGTCATCAAAAGTAGGTACGAAGGATTTTAACATGGATCTTGCCACTAAGGGCGATTATGAAGAGTGGAAAATTACTACAGGCAATGCTGGTGCCGTGCTGCGAGGAATTGGTATGATGGATAATGTTAGGTCTGGATCATTGGTGATGAATATTGAAACTCGTAGAAGTGATGTTAAGGCCGGTCAGACTATTCCAATCGCTAATGGGAATTTTACGATGGAAAAATTCGTGACTGTGGATAATAAGTTTCTAACAAGGTTGATTTCCTTTACGTCTTTGCCTGGGCTGATGAATTTTATCAGAAGTAATCATGATATTAGTTTTACTAAAATGGATGGACAATTTAATTACAAGGATGATGTGTTGAATATTTTTGATGGAAGCGCTAAGGGGCCTTTTATGGATCTGACAATCAAGGGCAATGTATTTACCAAAGAACGTAAGATGAAAGTGAAGGGAACAGTCGCGCCATCTAAATACGGACCAGGGATAGTTTCCAAGATCCCTATCATAGGGCAGGTGTTTAAAATGACGCCATATTCAATGGAGTATAAGTATTAGTCTTCATCTGAGCTTATCTCGCCCATATTAATTACACTAAACGACACTTCGTTAAATTTGTCCTCTAACGATTCCATTATTTTCTCGAGTGAGCAGGAGGTTCTTATTTCTCTATGAGTCTGGCGTACGAATGGAAAATATGTTGGATCAGGTGGTAATTTTGTATCTAAATCATCTATGAGTGGGGTAGGATTGCTAGAAACGGTAGATGGGCGGGGTGTGTCTACATTCATGCTACTTGGTCTTGTTTCCGATGGTTCAGAATCGTCTCGTTGTATGCGCCTTACCAAATGTGTGCCATTCTCATCTTCTGATTCAGATGAAGAATTTTCCTCATTTCTAGCACTTATTCTGCGTTTCATCATATATCCTCCCAGATATTGTGTTTAGTTAAGATGACTTAAGACATAATAACATAATTTTATTAGAAATCAAGAATAATTAAATTTATGTGATCATTGATAGGAAGCGTAGGTGGTGACAATAAAAAAAAATGCAAACTGCAAAAAACTGCTTAGCTATCTATATTTTTTCTGATATAGTTCTGGATACATTATTAAAACATTAAAGGATACACATGAAAAAACTCGTTACATTGCTATTATCAGCTACGCTTTTATCTAGCGCAACATATGCTGCAGATAATATTGTTGCCACTTACAAAGGTGGAGAAGTGAAAGAATCAGAAGTTATGGATCAATTTAAAGATGCTTTGAGCCAAGAACCTAGTTTCAAAGATAAAAAATTCGCAGATCTTGATAAAAAAATGCAAGAAGCCTTGGTAAAGGGGTATTTAAACACAAAACTATTAGCGCTTGATGCAAAAAGTTCTGGTTTAGAAGATTCAAAAGAATTTCAAGAAAAGATTGCTCGTGCTAAAGATCAAATGTTACAACAGCAAGTTATTGAAACTTACCTAAAGAAAGCTGTAACTGATTCTATGATTGATGCAGAATATACTAAGCTTGCTGATGGCTTGAAGGGCAAAGAAGAAGTAAAAGCTAGCCATATTTTGGTAGATACAGAAGAAAAAGCTAAGGAAGCTAAGAAAAAACTGAGCAAAGGCGCAAAATTTGCTGATGTTGCTAAGGAATTTTCTAAGGATGAATCAAGCAAAGCATCTGGTGGTACTTTGGGGTATTTCATGGAAGGACAGTTAGTACCAGAATTTGAAAAGAAAGCATTCTCTATGAAA
>CANNRM010000032.1 GCA_947508155.1 Rickettsiales bacterium
AGCATGAGGATGCTCAGCACCTGCATATGTATATAAATTACCATATTGTTGATCACCAAGAGGATTACGTGTAATCATACGACGTACAGCCATTTTCAAAACTCTCTCAGGATGTTTACCAGCTAAAATCTTACCAGCAGTAGTTTCTTTAATACCACCTACATAACCTGTGTGACGATAATAAATCTTTCCATCTTTCGTAGCAGCTTTATTCCCAGTTAAGTGGATTTTATCAGCATTGATAACAACAACATTATCACCACAATCCATATGCGCTGTAAATGTTGGCTTATGCTTACCACGTAGGATATATGCTATTTCAGCAGCAAGACGACCCACAACTAGGTCTGTAGCGTCAATCAGAATCCATTTTTTCTGTATTTCTGAAGGTTTTGCAGAATAAGTACTCACGATATTTCTTCTCTAAATTAATTTAAAATATTAGTCAACGAGGATGCTTATAGCATTAAACACTAGTGTCTGTCAAGTGGAATTTGTATAAAGAGACAAAATAATAGCTACCTAACCAACTCCCCAACCAAACTAGAAGGCCTAGCCTCCAAAATCTTCACATCCACAATTTTGCCCAAAATACTTTCATCGGGATTCTGCAAATGAACAGATTGCATATATGGCGTTTTGCCAAGAATCTGCCCCGCAACCTTCCCTTCTCTATCAAAAAGCACAGGAAGCACACGCCCAATCATGGACTCATTACATGCCAATTGCTGCCTAAAAAGCTCCTCCTGCAAAATACGCAGGCGCTCATCCTTCACATTCTCAGGCAATTGCTCTTTTGTCGCCGCAGGGGTTCCAGGGCGCGGAGAATATTTGAATGAATAACATTGCCCATAACCCACACGCTTTACAGCATCTAAAGTATCAGCAAAATCCTCATCCGTCTCCCCCGGGAAACCAACGATAAAATCTGATGACATTACAATATCAGGACGCTCAGCACGAAGCGCTGCTATAATATCGAAATATTCCTGCCTTGTATGACGCCTATTCATAGCCTTAAGCACCCTATCCGACCCGGATTGTATAGGTAAATGCAAAAATGGCATAAGCTTTGGGTTCGAACCATGTAGCTTTATTAGCGCCTCGTTCATGTCTCTAGGATGCGAAGTCATATATCGAATACGCTCAAGGCCATTAATGTCAGAAATACGCTCTATTAGCCCCGCAAGATCGATATCCACATCATCTGATGTCTTGCCGTGATAGGCATTCACATTTTGCCCCAAAAGCATTATTTCTTTAGACCCTTTAGACACAGCACTCAAAATCTCACGATATACCTTTTCAACAGGCCGAGAGAACTCAGCTCCGCGAGTATATGGCACCACGCAGAATGTACAGAATTTATCGCAACCTTCTTGCACAGAAACAAAAGCACTAGCCCCTTGTGCACCAGTTTCCTGCGGAAGTTTGTCGAATTTTTCCTCATCAACAAAATCTAGCTCTATCAAATGTTTTTTGCCATCTTCGATTTGAGCGATTAATTGCGGTAATGAATGATAAGATTGAGGCCCCACAACAACGTCTACATAAGGCGCACGAGAGAAAATCTCTTCGCCTTCCGCCTGCCCCACACAACCAGCAATAACGATGCACATTTTGCGCCCGTTTTTTCGGAGATTATCCTTAGCCTGACGGATACGCCCAAGCTCAGAATATACTTTTTCAGCTGCTTTTTCACGGATATGGCACGTGTTCAGCACCACCATATCAGCATCTTCCATAGTTTCGGTGATAACATAACCATGCGGGGACATGAGGTCCTGCATTTTTATGGAGTCATAGACATTCATCTGACAGCCATAGGTTTTGATGAAGAGTTTTTTAGTCATAGGTTTCTGCTATAAGTTACGTGGCGTCATCCTCGAGGCTGCGGAGCAGATCTCGGGGATCTTGTGAGTTTATACGTCATCCTAGAAAATGCCAGCATTTTCGGGGATCTTGAATAACGAGAGCAAAGCTCATTAAAGCATCGCTCCTGCGTCCTTAGATCCCCGAGATCTGCTCCGCAGCCTCGAGGATGACGATCCTATAAACGATTCACAACCGCATCTTATAGCAGAAATTAGTAGAAATTGATAGTATTTTATTGATAATCTACATCTTGTGACATAGAAGCATCCACACCAAATAATATTCCATTATCACCATCTTTAGAAATGGACCCATCAATTACATTATCAAACCCAAATTCACGCCATACAGCATCTCTTGTCTCAGAATCCGCAAACCTAAGAACTGCCTTAAATTTAACGCCCCAATTATAATCTTGATAATAATCATCCTCTTTTTCTTTAGGCTTTTCCGTTACTTCAAATTGAACAACAGCAGGACATTGCACATCCAAAATCATCCTTGATGAAGCACTTTGTACTGTATTAACAGTCAGACCACCTTCAACTAAACGCCCTGTAAGTTTAGTAGCATATGCTATGCACTCATCAGGAAGAACATCACCAGCAGGAGCATCAAACATAAACATAACATTATTTTCATTAATTGCGCGCATTCTAAATGACACATGCACAACATGCTTAGCTTCTTCCACTGCATCATCTGCAGCACAAGCAAATACAAAACTACCACAAGGCAATGAAGGTTCTGAATATGACACCGGAGGACATGTATCGCCCCATGAAGTTGGCTCAGAAGATATAGCATAGCGTATCGCACATGCCCCATAATCATCTTCATCATCAGATGAATCCGAAGCAGCACATGCATCTTCTTCTTCGTTCAAGTCCACAGCAGCAAGTGAACGCATCACGCCATCAGCAGATGGTTGCATAGAACCTGCATATGCTGGCTCCGCAAATGCATCTGGGCTTACTTGGCTATAAAACGTCTTACCATCGTTATTACATGTTATAAATAAATACCCGTCGATTACTTGCACGCCAGCCTCATGAGCTGCTGCATTCAACACATATCCATCGGGTAATGCGTTAAATGATTCTTTCATCATCTGCCCTTGCGATGAGACTACATCGGCAGAAGCATCTTCTTGTTGCCCTACTGGAAGCTGCGCTGACAATACTATCGATTCATCAGCATTTGACATAGAACTTACAGGCGCTGGAGCTGACTGCACAACTGCATTATCCTGTGTAGAGCTAACACTAGAAACCGCTCCAGAAAATTCTGCGGGTACTGGTGGCATAGCTTCAGCAGCTGCAGGAATTAGCTCAATAATCCCACCAAGCGACGTCACTGGAATATATCTCTCATCGTATGATAGCTTAAAAACATGCCCTTCTAGAACCACTACACCAGCTTTTTGAGCCTGTTCAGTTAGCCTACATGTTTCCGGCAGTTTATTAAATGCATTTTTTGGTAATTCTTTAGACATAATTTTCCTCTCTATTATTATATTGTTATTTATTCACTTTTTGCAACACACAAAAACATTAACATATTATTATGTTTTTGCCAAGTGCCTAAACACTCCTTTAGCAAAATCCGTGCCATATTTTTATTGACTATCTACATCAGACATATCGCCCATGGCACTCACGCCATCTTCATCATCAGCATAATGCTTCACTCCAGCACAAATTTCATCACTAGATGCATCATCAACAAGATGAACAATAACCTCTACTTTATCGCCTAAGATTTTTTGGATATCAGCAAAAGTGACTTTATACAGTTTCCGACGCTAAATTATACCATTTCTCAAATTAAATTGTGCAGATGAATTTTGAATAGCGAGCTCCCACAGCGTATACGAAAGTACATGAGGACAGCGAGATCCATGAAAAAATTTTTGCTAAAGTATATTTCGGAATATGGTATTAAATATGACGTAGAATTATTGTTAGCACTGATGGATTGTATTATTCGTTCCGCCCATTCATTTTTTAATGGACCCAGATCTCAAAATTTAAATGTAGATTAATATTTATATGTTGACGAATAAATTAATACTGTGTTACCATAAAATTTACATATTAACGAATAAATTAATACTGTGTTACCATAAAATTTACATATTAACTAATCGAGAAACGCAATGCCACAATATTACGTAGAAACAGCAGAAGAAACAGCTGCAAGAAGGGCCGAAGAAGCAGCGGCACTCAAAGCACAACTCGCAGCTCCTCGAGGAATGATGGAGATGCCAGAAGACCCCCCCAGAATCTCCGCCAGTAGAAAAGTATCAACGCATCTCTGAGGCGGACGCTGAATATCTGCACAACATGGGAAAACTAGGACCCCAGGTAGAAGCTGAATCAAATAGGCATTTTGGAGGCGTTCCTAACGAAAAAAGCAACCATCGCGGATCAGAACCACAATTTCTTATTGACAAATATGCACACAAACGAGCAGAAGAGGCTAGAACCAAGGAGGTATTAAAGATATTAAGAGAGGGTGACCCGAAAAAAATCGCAGAGTTGAAACAACAACACGAAACAGCAGAAAGAGAAAAATACCCTCAAGCAGCAGTACAGCCTATCGTGTCCGCAAAACACCAGGAAAAACCGACAGACAAAGGCAAAGGATGTATAAATCTCTAACAGAAACGTCATTCTCACGCGCTTACTCAAGTAAGCGTCGCGCGACATCAATTAATGACTTTCCTCGAACGAACAACCTTTCTACCGAAGCCTTGGCCTAGGTAGAAGCGCGCTTGGTGATCTCGGTAATCATTCCCATTGAAATACAACCCCCGCGGCCTCTCCATCGACGCCTGGACATAGACTAGAAGACAGAAGGTGACAATCATTGTAGTTTATGCTTGAACCGGCCTTGCACTTACTTCATAAGATCCCCGAATTCGCAAGCAAATCAGAGAAGGACGATCCACGCATACACGGCTTTTAGTTAAATATCCAGATTGCTCACATTAAGAGCATTATTCTGAATAAATTCTCTTCTTGGCGCAACAACATCGCTCATCAATGTCGAGAAAACCTCTTCCGCAGCATCCACATCCGTTACTTTTACCTGAAGCAATGTACGTGTTGACGGGTCCAAAGTTGTCTCCCAAAGCTGCTCGGAATTCATTTCTCCAAGACCCTTAAAGCGTTGAATGCCTAAGCCTTTTTTGCTATATTCCATAACAATTTCCACCATGCGTGATGGCATAAGAACAGTATGATCTTGCCCTTTCACCGAAAGCTGCACGGGATTTCTAAAGAAATGCGCGAAAGATTTCGACAGATTCTTGAGTTGGATAAACTCAGCAGAAGCTATCATCGCTGGCGATAATATATGCTGCTCTTTAATGCCGCGCACAAGCCTTGAAAATTCAAGTTTTTCATCGAATAACTTAACTTCCCAATCGGTTTTATCCGGCTCACCAGTTTTAAGCTTATCATTCAGAAGCACGTTTAATTTACCCACTACAGCTTCTGTAAATAAATCTCCTTCCAAATATCCACCACAAAGCAATGCTTCAGCGATATCCGCATTAAATCTACGGCCTATTTGATTGCGCAGAGCATTTACCCTCGCCATATCAAGCAGCATGCCGGCAATATCATCACCAGTTGTTACCTTACCATCCAAAGTAAGGGTTAGATCATTCTTAATGGAATTCACAAGGAAATGTTGCAAAGCTTGTTCGTTTTTCAGATAAAGCTCATTCTGACCACGCTTCACTTTATATAATGGCGGCTGAGCGATATACAAATACCCCTTATCCACAACTTCCCTCATATGACGATAGAAGAATGTTAAAAGCAATGTACGAATATGCGATCCATCCACGTCAGCATCCGTCATGATAACAATCTTGTGGTAACGTAGTTTTTCAATATTAAAATCATCCTTACCAATACCAGTGCCAAGCGCTGTAATAAGCGTTCCAACCTGCTCAGAATTAAGCATTTTGTCGAATCTTGCACGCTCCACATTCAAAATCTTACCACGAAGCGGCAATATAGCCTGAGTCTTACGATCCCTACCCTGTTTCGCAGTACCACCAGCCGAATCTCCCTCAACTATAAACACTTCAGAAAGCGCGGGGTCTTTTTCCTGACAATCCGCTAGTTTACCAGGAAGATTGGATATCTCAAGAGCCGACTTACGCCTTGTAAGCTCCCTAGCTCTACGAGCAGCTTCACGAGCAACAGCAGCTTCCATAATCTTGGCTACAATAGTTTTTGTTTCATGAGGATGCTCTTCGAACCATTGTAAAAGCTTATCAGAAACATTGCTTTCAACAACAGGACGCACCTCAGAACTCACAAGCTTATCTTTAGTTTGAGATGAGAATTTCGGGTCAGGAACTTTCACAGAAAGTACACAAGAAAGACCTTCTCTCGCATCATCACCATTGAATTCAACTTTGGACTTTTTGTTCAAGCCATTATTATTGATATAATTGGTCATAACCCTTGTTAAACCAGCCTTTAAGCCTACAAGGTGAGTACCACCATCACGCTGACGGATGTTATTTGTAAAACATAGAATATTCTCATGATATGAATCATTCCATTGCAACGCCACTTCCACAGTAATACCAGCTTTTTCATCAGTAACTTGGAAATAAATCGGCGTATGCAGAGCCGTTTTACTACGGTCAATATATTGCACATAAGCCGCTGTGCCACCTTCATAGCAGAAAACCACTTCATGAGGTTCAACAGAACGCGCATCGATAAGCGTAATCTTCAC
>CANNRM010000033.1 GCA_947508155.1 Rickettsiales bacterium
CACAAAACACTAATATTGCACCTTTATCTAGCCAATCATGCGCTTGGATATGTATGTCGGCCTTGCTATATCCATCACTATATAATATATCTACTGCTTTTCCAGAATTGGTAATAATGTGCTGGTCGTGATCAATATCCTCTAAATGTAAAATCCCATCTTTTTGACCATACCAATTATTCCAATAGGTTTTAGTAAAATTCGAAATTTTTGGTGCTGTAATTTCTAGCTCTCCATTCGCATTTTTTATCCCCAATATCTGCATTTTTGCATCGAACATTACATCCGGTTTTGGTGACATAAACATCATATATAATGAGATGGCTATTATAATGAGGCCGTATAATCTGAATCGTGTATTCCAGAGCATTACCCAAAATAGTCCTAACATATAAACGCAGAGACTTTCTGGTGTTATATATCCAAAATTCCACACGGATCCTGGCAAGTTAGTGACCCAATCGGCCACATTTATTATAATTCCAATGAATTTGCCCATGAGCAAAAGTATGTAATGATCAAGCCCAAATGGTAGTAATAACATTGCTAGAATTCCGAGTGGCATAATAATAAAAGATACAAGTGGTACTACTAATAAGTTAGCAAGAACTGTGTAATTTGATACGGTATAAAAGTGGTAGATAACAATTGGTGTTGTAGCAAGCCCAGCTAAAAGACTTGAGTAAATATTAGAAAAAATACCCATTTTCACAGCGGAAATGGCCCCAGAACTTTCTCCTAAAATCCATTTGTTGCGTACGTAAAATTCATATCCTCCAATTAGCGCTAGAACAGCCGCAAAGGACAATTGGAAACTTGGGTGCAGTACATATTCTGGGTTCAGGCTGAGCATGAATATTGCTGCAACTCCTAAGGATCGCAAGGGGTATGGTATGCGGCTTAAGATTATGGAGATCATGAAAATGGATGTCATTATATATGCCCGTGTCGCAGCTATTTGTGTGCCTGAAAGCATCAGATATATACCGCTTCCTATGAGTGAGATTATTGCTGCTATGATTTTGATATTTGTATGCCAAGCAAGAAAATTAGATATGTTCAAAAGTATTCTAGATGTTAGAAAGAAAATTCCCGCAACAAGGGATAAATGGAGGCCAGATACGCAAAGCACGTGAGCAAGGCCGGCATAGCGCATGTTTTGCATGATTGTTCTATCTAGGCCACCTGATTCTCCGAGTAAAAGTGCGGCTGTAAAATTACCATTATCTTTGCCCATTATATTGATCAAACGAAAATATATCGCCTTGCGGATTTTATGTAAAAAAGGCTGAGAATCACGTTCTGAATTGCTATAATTTTTGATTTTGCCTAAAGCGAATCCTGTTGCTCCAACTCCTGAAAAATAGGAATATAACCCGAAGTCATATCCACCCGGTATGATGCTTCGAGAGGGTGGTGATAGGGCGGCAAATACAGAAATTTTGTCGCCCATTAGGATGTTCTTTGCATCATCTAGTGGTACGCTGATTCGTACTTTGTCGGGGTCTTTGTCTTGCATTAGCAATGTGTTGAATTGTGCTTTGGCAATAGTTACTTGAATGCCACGTGGTGTGTGTTTTAGCGCTGAGACTATACCTGTTACAGTTGTGGTAATTTCTTCTTCTAAGGCAATTGTATCTATTTGAGTGCTACGTATTTTTGATGCTAAAATACCAGAGGTAAAAGCTATTAAAATTCCGGATAAAAGAATTCCCCATGCGCCATATTTTCGCAAATATAATGCAGCAAACGAACCACCAAAAACAGCGACTACATGACGCGGTGAGGGTTCATATTCCAATGCGAAATAGAATATTATGCCAAATATAAAAAATGCAAAATTCCATAGAGATAATTGCCAATATTCTGAATCTAAGGTTTTGAAGAGAGACATTTTTGCACTTTATTTACAATCAGTACAAAATAACGATAGTTTTTTATTCATGCAATCAAATTAAAAATTTGTTGTTTGTGCGAGGATGTATTATACTGCTGATGTTAATACCATTTCCCAAATTAGCCGCCCAAATGCAATTTTGCGGAACTAGCCTTTGCGCACGTATTAAGTATACGCTTGCGCAGGCTTCGTCCTGAAATTACATTTGGGCGGCTAATTTGGGAAATGGTATAAATTGAATATCTAAAGGATTTGATAAAAATGAAAAAACATATAATGCTGCTTTGTACAACGCTTCTGTCTATACAGAGTGCATACGCTATGGATTTGCATGAAGCTCTGACTAGTGCTTATCAAACGAATGAAAGTTTAAAAGCTGCCCAGCAGAAGTTTTTGAATGAAGCTGAGAATTTCCCTCAAGCTTTGTCTAGATTTTTGCCAGATATTAATATGACCATTTCGTCTAACGCTCAAAAGGATACTGTTACTGAAAGGGGCCCTAGCACATCGCGCAACCTTCAAGTAAAACAAAATCTTTTTAGGGGTGGTCAAGACGCTTATGGTATCAAAGTTGCACAAGCTGCATTTTTGCAAAGTAAAGCTACATTTTATGCGGCTGAGCAGAAGGTTATAACTGATTCTGCTGGTGCTTATTTAGATCTTTGTGCGGTAAAAGAAAAATATAATATTGCAGTAACGGCCGTCGAATCTGCCAAACAAACCTTAGACATGGTTCAAGAAAGATTAAAAGTGGGTGAATCTACTATTACTGAGGTCGCTGCAACAGAGGCAAAATATGCTAAAGCTGAATCTGATGCTGCAACTCAGTATGGGGCCTTGGTTTCTGCTAAGGCAAATTTTAGTGTGTTGATAGGTGTGGAGGCTTCTGATGATATAGCTTTTCCAGATATAGAAAAAAATGGTATACCGGATAATCTTGATGCTCTTAAAGCGATGGTGGAGAAAGGGAATTTTGATTTGATGACTGCCAAATCCCAATTATCGCAGACTAAAGATGGAGCAAAACAAGCGCAAGGTGCATTGTTACCTAGCGCGGAGCTTACAGTTTCTGAGGGCAAAAATTTTGCAAGTACAAATGGTGAGCCTACCATTAATACAAGATCTGTATCAACTGCTGTATCTCTGACAATTCCCATCTTGGATCGTGGTGGTATTGTTCATTCGGCAATTAGGCAAAAAAAAGCTCAGTCAAGACAAGCTGTGTATATTCTTGATTATCAAAAGAAGCAGGTGAATTCTGCTGTGATTAGTGAGTGGGAAAGTCTGCATGCTATGAAAGTTGCTATTCAGTCTTATGATGAGATTGTAAGAGCTCAAACTCTTGCGGTAGAGGGTATGAGAAGTGGATATAGTGTAGGAACACAAACTATATTAGATGTGCTTGAGCAACAAGATAAATTAAATCAATATAAAGCGCAGGCTGTTGATGCTAGAAATCAATATTTAAAATCCTCTTATAAGCTTCAAGCCTTAGTTGGCAAGATGACAGCTAAACAACTGAATCTCAAAGTCAAATACTTCAATCCTGACTATGAATTCCGCAATGTAAAACATAAAATAGTAGGGTTCTAGGAATGACAGCGCGACACACCCATAGTGATAAATCTATAGATGATATATTGCAATCTATACGTAATGTTATCAATAATAGGGAGGCTATCAAGAAAGATGTAAATCTTTCTCTAGATGCATTAGAAGATCTTGCTGAAGAAGAGTTGCAACTCACTGAAATGATCGATGATATTTGTAATGGAGATCAGATGCTTTCAGAAGATTCACGCGCCAAAACAGAGTCAATATTAGAAGATTTTATCGAAACCGCAACAACGCTTGGAGTTAATAATATGGAAGAGGAGGTGGCGCCGGCGCCTTCTGCTAATAGTCCAATAGAGGCTTTTATGTTAGAGCTTTTAAGACCTCAATTGCGGGAGTGGTTAGACCAAAATTTACCAAATATGGTGAAACAAATAGTATCCGATGAAATTAAGTCATTGGTAGCGAATATTCGCAAACATTAAGTAGTGCATCTTTTTAAAAATTCGAGGTGATATTGAGGCTTCTTCTTTGCATTTTATTGTTTTGTACAACTAGTGCTATGGCTGCTGCCCCTGCTGCAACCCCTGTTGTGGTGACGCCTCAAGTGCCAGTGAAGCCTCTAGAGCCTGTAGAATCATTTATAGATAAGGGTAATACAAAATTACCAATAGCGCCAGAGTTAGAGCATAAGCCAGAGCCTGTAATAGTCACACCAGCGGCACCAGCTCCTAAAGTAGTAGATCTAGTGCCACATAATGTTGTGCCACCAGCACCAGTACAAACGGCAGCTCCAGAGGATAAATATGTAGTTCCTAAATTATCTGATACAGGGCCAAATCTTCTTCCTGTTTCCCAGCCACCTGCGCCAGTTGCTTCTAAGCCAGTGGTGGAGATTGTAAAACCTAAGGAAGTATTGTCTTTGCCTGATATGCCACCTATTTTAGAAGAAGTTCATAAACCAGTTGCTGTAGATCCTATAAAGCCAAAACCGAAGTATAGCTTTACTATATCTATGCCAAAAATTATTACTGATTTTGTTCCAAAGCCTCTTCCAATTCAAGAAGTAAAAAAAACTGTTCCGGCACCAGTAGTTAAGGCTATGGAGTCTAAAGTGCCGCCTGTTCCAGTTGCTCCAGCGCAGGTTGTTCCAGCGCCAGTGCCTGCAGTGGTAGAGCCTAAAGTGCTGCCTGTTCCAGTTGTGCCAGTTGAGAAGGTTGTGGTACAACCCGTTCCAGTTGCTCCAGCGCAGGTTGTTCCAGCGCCAGTGCCTGCAGTGGTAGAGCCTAAAGTGCCGCCGGTTCCAGTTGTGCCAGTTGAGAAGGTTGTTGTGGTTCCATCAGTTCCGGCGCAGACTATTAAAGCTCCTGAGCCTAAGCAAGTGCCTATGGTACCTGTTGTCCCAATTGAGAAGGTTGCTCCTACGCCAGTTCAGCCAGCAATTAAAGTAGCCGAGCCTAAAGTGCAGCCAGCACCTGTCGCATCTACAGCACCTATTGTTAAGCATGAAGAACATACTGTGGCTCCAGCGCAAGTCCCAGCACCAGTAAAAATTATTCCTAAGGCTCAGGTTGTTACTCCTCAAAAAAAGATAGAGGTTCTACCTGCCAAGCTTGATCCTCGTGCAGTTGCTGCGCATCCAGTTGTTTTGCCAGTAAAACCAGTGGATCCTGAGTTAGAAAAATTTGTGCAGAATGAAATGGGAATGCTTTCGGTGCCTGATGATGATGTGGTGCTTGGGGTTGTTACTACTGATTCTAAGTTTTTGCATATGGGTTATTCTCAATATTTATCTCTTTATAGGAAATATAGAGAATCTGTCAAAAGAGCTGGGCAATTTATTGAAACGACAGCATTTATAGATGGGCGTCGTAGAATTGATGGTAATGATACGCCGATTTTAGCAAATGGGGCTTTATTTAGAGCCGCTGTTAATAATATACAATATAGCAAGGTAGATGATATTAGAGTTTTGGCGGATAATTACAAATTATTAGATTTAGTAGATGATCAAGGAAATAGCCTTTTGCACGTTGCTGCATTTCAAGACAATACGGCGATTACAAAATGGTTGATAATGCGTGGTGCAAATGTTAATGCTATGAATTATGATACAATCACTGCTAAGGATATAGCAGAATATGAGCAATATTGGGATGTGTTTAATTTGTTGGATGCAGCCAATGCGCGATAAATTTTCAGCCACAATTCTTTCTATCTTCCCAGAAATGTTTCCTGGGTCCTTGGGTTATTCCCTTGCTGGTCAGGCTTTAAAATCAGGCATTTGGTCGCTTAATATTATCGATATTAAAAAATTTGGACGAACCAAGCATTTTAATGTCGATGATGAACAATATGGAGGTGGAAATGGGCTGGTTATGAGAGCGGATGTACTTGGGGATGCGATTGATGAGGCTATTGCAACTTCAAATGCAAAAAAAATATATTATTTATCACCACGCGGTAAGCCTTTTACGCAAAGGATTGCAGAGGAAATGGTGCAAGAAAAAGATATAATTATTTTGTGTGGACGCTTCGAAGGGATTGACGAACGCATAATAGATGAGTATAATGCTGTAGAAATTAGTCTGGGGGATTTTGTCCTTTCGGGTGGAGAGCCGGCGGCAATAGCGCTTCTGGACGCATGTGTGAGGCTAGTTCCTGGTGTTCTTGCAAATCAAGATACTTTGCATGAAGAGTCATTTTGTGATGAGGGGCCGCTGAAAGGTCTTTTAGAATATCCTCTTTACACTAGACCCGATACCTGGAAAGGTAGATCTGTGCCAGATATTTTATTGTCTGGAGATCATGCTAAGATAAGGAAATGGCGCAAAGAGCGTGCTGAAGAAGTAACTAAATTAAAGCGTCCCGATTTGTGGGATAAGTATATTAAAGGGTAAATATTATGAACGCGATTTTGAAATTTGAACAAGAGCAGATACAAAAACTAACAGAAGGGAAGGAAATTCCGGACTTTAAAGCTGGTGATACAGTTAATGTTGGTGTACGTATCGTAGAAGGTGCAACAGAGCGCGTTCAGGCTTATGAAGGTGTTGTTATAGCTCGTCGTAATGCTGGTGTGAATTCATCATTTACAGTGCGTAAAATTAGTCATGGTGA
>CANNRM010000034.1 GCA_947508155.1 Rickettsiales bacterium
ACCCAACACCCATAGCGCATGGGAGAAATACGAGCATATAACCTGTATGGCGAGCCAGTTTGTTTAGGCGGAGGAGATCTAGGATGTTGTATAGTTTTGAATTGTTATTCATCACTAGTTTCTTTCTTTATTAGTTTTCTACAATAATGATTATTATCTGCTTCTTTTATAAATTCTTGAACATCTAGTTCTAATCGATCAATCACTTTTTTAGCTAAAAACTCCAATTCTTCTTTGTTCTCCTCTGCTAACTCTAAAATCATCCGGTTTTGCTCAGATACAGAGATTCCATCTATTAAACCCAACTCATACACCCACTCAATATTCGCATGAAAATCCATACTTGCTTCTAATTCTAAGAATTCAACTGCCCATGACAACGTGCCGATTGTATCTTTTATCTCTTGAGTCGTTAAATTACCCTGCAGCCACGTACGACAAGCCTCTATAACATTATCTCTATCTATTTTGGGCATTAAATCTTTCATATCACCAATCTAATTTCTTATGACACTCATCTAAAGGCTGAGCATCGGCCTCTTTAAGCGCTTCTGACATGCCTGGTATTGACTGTAAATACAATGTTTCCGCTATATCTTCATCTATTTCCATATATTCCTCTTCATTATCTTATACCGCACCATAATAAATCGGTACAACGATTATTGCAACCCACTTCATAAAGGCCCCAAATTAGCTCGTAGAAATGGAATTTGAGTGGCGAGCTCCCGCAGCGTACTCTTCGTACGTGAGGATAGCGAGATCATGAGAAATTCCTTTCTCTACGACTAATTTCGGGCCTTTAGCCCTACAGCATACCCCGAAGCCCAAGCCCATTGAAAATTATACCCACCAAGCCATCCAGTCACATCCACTACTTCTCCAATAAAGAACAGCCCTGGCACCTTCTTTGCCTCCATCGTTTTCGACGAAAGCTCATCCGTATCAACTCCCCCAGCCGTCACCTCCGCCTTAGCATAGCCCTCACTACCACCAATTTTCGCTCTAAAGCTATGCACTTTATCAGCAATTGCAAATAAACTATCCTTTCTTAAATCCGTAATATTTCTAGCCCAGTCATCCGATTCTGCAAGCCCTTCAGCCAATCTATTGGCCAGATAATTCTTTAAATAAGTAACTGGCGTTTGCTTCAAATTTTTATCCTCCATAAACTGCTTTTTCAAATCAATTTCAGGCAATAAATCGATGATTATCTCCTCATTATCAAACTTCTCCAAATAACTCGAAATCTGCAAGATCGCTGGACCACTCAAGCCTCTATGTGTAAACAGAATATTCTCCTTAAATGACACACCATTATGTGACACGATAGAAGCATTCGAAACGCCGCTCAAATTCTTGCAAAATTCTAAACTCTCAGCAGGCGCCGTAAGTGGTACAAGAGCAGGTCTTGTAGGTACAATTGAAAGCCCAAATTGATTAGCTATTTTATATCCAAAATCAGTAGCGCCCATCTTAGGAATCGAAAGTCCTCCAGTCGCAATTACTAGAGCATCCGAATGCAGAACTCCTTGATTCGTTTGCAACTCAAATGAATCGCTTTTGCTTACATCATTCACGCTACATTCCATCTTAATTTCAACGTCGGCTTTGGCACATAAATCAAGCATCATATCGATAATTTGTTGAGACGATCCATCGCAAAATAATTGCCCCAAAGTCTTCTCGTGATATGCGATATTATAGGACTCAATCAGTTTGATAAAATCATGCTGCGTGAAACCTGCCATGGCCGATTTTACAAAATGAGGATTCTTGCAAATATAGTTTTTTGGCTCAGCAAAAAGATTCGTGAAATTACATCTTCCACCACCTGAAATACGGATTTTTTCGCCGATTTTATTTGTGTGTTCTATGAGTAAAACACGTTTGCCAGAAAGGCCAGATTGCCAAGCTGCCATAAGGCCTGCAGCCCCTGCCCCGATGATTATGACGTCATATTTATTCACTAATCTCTTCTCCAATGAAGCATGGCAAAATTACTACCTAATATTACCAGCATTATTGGCAGAAATACTGAGAGCATTATGCTAGTGCCATTATAAGCAAGGATGTTAGAAAATATTTGTGATATTATATAAGCTACGAGGCCAGCGAACACTCCTAATGCAAGGTGATGCATCCGATTTTTTGACCTCATATCATTTGAAATAAAGCAAATGGCAAAGAAAATATAAGCAATTATAGCTAGTGGTTTCAAAAGCAGTTTTGAATAATAAAATTGATGTTTTAAAGTGGGGAATCCTGCGTTTGATAATTTCGATATCGTCTCAGGTAATTTCCAAAAATTTACATGGTCTGGCGCGGTAACTCCCTCGACAAGATTGGTGATCAGTAAATGAGATGGAATGCTATATTCTGCATGATTTGTTCTGCTATTATCAGAGGCAAAAATAGAGACATTCTGCATGATGATTTTCCCATCATTAAAGCTAGCTTTTTGTGCTTCTATTCTTTGGAGGAAATTATTATCATTATCAGTGAAAAATATAGACACATTTAGCATTTTATTATCCTGCACTACCACGGATTTTGCTACATATATCCTATGCTCATTTTCATAATTTTCAGCAATCATCACTCCTAAATTTGACAAAGCCAGATAAGAAGTTTTGCGATCCGTAAATTTTGCATCCAATGTTTCATATCTAACCAGCATGTATGTGGATAAAGGGTTGAAGATAGTAATGCTTGCAATGCCTATGGCAAAATTAATTATAATGATTGGCATAAATGCTTTATAAATTGATATTCCACAGCCCCATATGATAAAAAGTTCATTGCGTTTTGTAAGAGTAAAATGCATCAAAAAAGTAGTGAGCATAACAACAAGTGGAAATAGTTCTAGTAAGAGATATGGTGTTTTAAAAAACACTAATTGAGCAAAAATATCATAGCGTAGATGAACGCCCCTGATTCTATGTAGCAAATCAAATATATTGGAAAGGATTAGAGCTGAGGTTACAATGAGCAAAACTAAGAAGAGTTTTTCAAGATAAGTTTTAATTAAGTACCGCGAAAGTACTGAAATATACATGCATATACCTCTTATCGAGTATAATGGTGGGCCCGACAGGACTTGAACCTGCGACAACACCGTTATGAGCGGTGGGTTCTAACCAACTGAACTACAGGCCCTCTGCATTCAAGTGAATGTATTTATACATTTTTTTAGACTAAAAGTCTAGAGTAATTTTTGCAAGGCTTATATGAGTTTCTTATATTCATGAGATATCTTTCTTACAGCATATATCCAAGCCACGCACACAATCACAAATATCACCATTAAAAATGGTGATATGGATGTATATGTTGCAGATGGTATAAGCACGAAAAGCATTGATTGTATCAATCCGCTGAATGATTTACCAATCTTAGAGCTTACTACGTCCACGGCGGCCTTGCCTTTGGTACGCAGCTCATTATCTAGTGGAATATATAACATTTCACGAGATGTATCCCATATCGAATATTTTGTACCTTTAGCAAGAATATTTTGAATCGCACCAACTGACACTGCCATGGCAAGAGGTGTCATAACCATTGCATTATTGAATAATGTGTAAATATCATTATCAAAGACTACAAATACAAAGAAAATTACACCTGTAACCATAATCATAACTGGGGTTATTACAGCTGCTACAAACCATCCATGATTTCTCATAATGTTATTGCCAATAATAGTCATAACCATGATTGCAATACCAGTCCATAGAATATATAATCCATTAAACTCAGCATATGCATTTACTGTAGAATAAAGCTCTCTCGTCTTATCTTTAAACACAGCTTCTACTAGGTTTATACTTAGTCCAAAAGCCGCGGAGCATATGAGCAATAGCCATAAATATCTGGATCTTGCGATATATTTAAAACTTTCCTTCAGACCCATTTTTGTGCGTGATGTATTATCACTTTTGGCCTTTAAATAAAGCATTGGATCTGTCATAACATTTTTACACACAAAACGTACTAGAAATACTGATATTATAGAGGAAACAATTACCGTTAAAGTGGCGCCTTGAACTAGCACAACGTGGCTATCTATGGAGTGGAAATATTTCTGTAACACAGATTCTTCCGAAGCAATATTCATAATCATAAAACCGACTATGATTAGAGATGAATTGCCTACCATAGAGAATAATGTGTAAAATCTTCCTGCTTCTTCTGTGGTAGTGATGTCATTCGCAAATTGCCAGAATAGTAGAATATAAAAGATGTTTGGCCAAAGCTCTGCTAGTACATAAAATACTATGTAGCTCCAGTTTCCTACAAGCGCAATAAACCATTTAAAATGAGGATATAGCATCATAAGATTTTCTATTTTTGCAGAATCCATGTGGAATAAAGATGCATTTGGGTATATTACAAAAGAGAAGAGTGTAAAAAATATAACGAAAAACCCTAATAGGTAGTTGTGAATTCGTTCAAAGCTGTAGGCATTGACCATTTTTGCATAGATTATCACAAAAATAGCAGCTGCTGGTGTGACGCAATAAACTTTTGCAAAGCTTGTTACTTCAACGCCGATTTCGGAGATAACGATACTATCTTTGATGATTCTGAGTACATTTTGGCTAAAGAGTACGCAGAACATAAGTGATGCCATAGGTATGAATTTTTTTAGTTCATGTCTATGAATTGGCCAGAAAATGGTTTGAAATTTACTGAAAAAGGGACGAGGATTGAGCTGAGTCATACTAAATACTTACTAAATGGATAAGACAAAAAAAAAATTGAATTTCTACACTAGAAACTCATTCCTTTCTCGCCCCATTTGCTCGGCTACTCGTAAGTATGCATAACGCGCGGTAACGATAAGTTACGCTGGATTGTAACTTAGTTGAGCGCAAAAGTCAAATGGAAACATTTCATAAAATTCTTTTGTTGTTTGAAGCGTCTTTATAACGTAGAATGGACGCTTTATTAAGGTATTATTATGAAGTTTTATTCCATTCCCATATGGCTCATGGGTTTTATTAGCGGCATGACCTTGCTTATTACTGGCAATACAATGAATTTTTGGCTTACACAGTCGAAAATAGATATAACATCCATAGGTATGTTCTCGCTTGTTTCTTTGCCATATGCTATTAATTTTCTTTGGTCACCAATATTGGACCATGTGAAAATACCAATTCTTAGCAGATTTTTTAGTATGCGCTTTAGCTGGATTATTGTGCTGCAAGTTTCATTGAGTATAGCAGTATTTGCTATAAGTAATGTTTCTCCATTGGATAATTTGGAAAAATTTGCATGCCTAGGGCTTGTGATTGCGTTTCTCAGCTCTACACAGGATGTAGCGCTTGGGGCATTACGATCAAAAATAGTACCGGCGGATAAGCAGGGAGTTATTTCGGGCATATATATTTTTGGCTATAGAATTGGCATGCTGGTTGGAAGTTCTGGAGCTATTTATGCATCTGTTTATATGTCCTGGGGTGAGATATATAAGATCTTTGCAAATGTGATTTTATATTTTCCTATAGTGCTTTTTATAACTGCTGGCAAATATTTATATGATGACGTGTCGGAGGATCATATAATCTCGCGTTATCTCTTATTAGATTTTTGGCGCAAAGCTTTAGCTGGGGTTGGGTCAGCGGCATTTGTTGTAACAATATTGATCTATTTAGTGCTCTATAGATTGCCCGACAATTTCATCTATATTATGATAAATCCGTTCCTTGTAGAGACTGGTTTTGATGCGCTGCAGATTTCAACGGTAGGGAAATTTTTGGGGATCACTACGGCAATTATTGGCGGGTTAATTGCAAGCTGGGTTATGCATAAAATCAAGATAATTGATGCGCTTCTATATTTTGGAATCATACATGCATTATCGCATTTGTTGTTCATATTTCAGAATCATATGGGGGATAATATTTATACATTATTTTTAGTGGTAGGAACTGAAAGTATCACCGGTGGTATGGTTATGGCAGCTTATATTGCATTCATTACGAGCTTATGCACCGGCAAATACAGTGCCACACAATATGCATTTTTTAGCTCCATGATGGGTATTTCGCGATCTGTGTTTCCGAGTTTGTCGGGGCTGATTGTGATGCATGCAGGATGGAATAATTTCTTTGTGTTTGTGACGCTGATAACGATTCCGCCGCTGTGGATGAGCGTTAAGGTTAGAAGTATGTTGGGATCTGCGAAATAGTTAATTTCATAGCAAAAGCTTGACAAAATAGTAAAATTACGTTATAATGTCCTCATTGTACGTAATTACCCACGTCATCCCGGGCTTGACCCGGGATCCAGTTCTTAAAATTATAATTTTCGCGTAAGTGACTATATTTAATATTGTCACTTTGTGGGGTTATATTATTA
>CANNRM010000035.1 GCA_947508155.1 Rickettsiales bacterium
CTCTTAGAAAACGTGACAAAAACTGCCAAGTAGTTAAAAGACATGGTAGAGTCTACGTTATCAATAAAAAAGTAAAACGCTACAAAGCTAAACAAGCTTAGTGTAATCAATGTTGCGAGTGACGTTTTTACGTGCTGCGTTGACCAAAGTTTTTATTCTTATTCCATTTGTTTTATATTCGTAATTTTCGGTCAAGCATCACTTATGCTTCCTGAGATCCCCGAATTTGCTGTGCAAATCCGAGGATGACGGATGCCTCGGCTATTTTAAGTTGAGTCTTTGATACACGATGCAAAGAGTATTTAGTGTCACGGAGATGGCATTGATCAGAATTAGGTAATACTAGGAGCGAGGAGCGAAGGCTACAATTAGTAGCTGAGCCGACGAGTCGACGACGTAGAACCAATTCTGATCAATGCCATCAGTGGGATGACCATTGAATCTTGCTCAAATCTATTCCTTCCTGAACCATTTCCCATAATGGGCTCATTTCGCGTAAATGCTCTATTTTGCTCAGTACTAGCATAGTTGCATAATCAACCTCTTCTTCTGTTGTGAATCTTCCAATTCCAAACCTGATCGATGTATGTGCGAGTTCGTCGCCAATGCCCATAGATTTGAGAACGTATGAAGGCTCTAAGGATGACGATGTGCAAGCTGATCCAGATGATACTGCTAAATCTTTTATTGCAAGGATCATGGATTCTCCTTCGATATAAGAAAAGCTCATATTAATGTTGCCTGGCCAGCGGTGTTCTGCATTTCCGTTGAGAAATATTTCTTTGGCGCCATTCATGATTTTAGAGATGAATTTATCAGATAATTTTTTGATATGTTTGTAATCTTTTTCCATGTCTTGCATGGCAATTTCAGTAGCTTTGCCAAGACCTACCACTAGCGTAGTTGGTACTGTACCTGAGCGCATACCACGCTCCTGTCCACCGCCATTGAATATTGGTTCTAGCCTTACGCGAGGGCGGCGTCTTACATATAAAGCTCCGATGCCCTTTGGGCCATATATTTTATGCCCTGAAATGCTTACCAAATCTAGATTGTATTTCTCAACATCAATTGGTATTTTTCCGAAGGCTTGAGCTATATCGCTATGGAAAAATATTTTATTTGCGCGGCAGATTTTGCCTATTTCTTCGAGTGGTTGAATGACGCCAATCTCATTATTAATTGCCATTACCGATACTAGTAATGTTTTGTTTGTTATGGCTTTTTTGAGATCTTCTAGATCAATTAATCCATCTGCTTTTACTGGTAAATAGGTAACATCAAAGCCTTCTTGTTCTAGGTGGCGGCATGCATCAAGGACGCATTTATGCTCTGTGGCAACGGTTATAATGTGGTTTTTTTGATCTTTATAAAAGCGTGCTACGCCTTTAATGGCAAGGTTGTTGGACTCAGTAGCGCCTGAAGTGAAGATAATTTCTTTGGCTTCTGCTCCAATTAATGTAGCAACTTGTTTGCGTGCAAGTTCTACTGCGGCTTCAGACTCCCATCCATATTCATGGCTACGTGAGTGCGGGTTGCCAAATTTTTCGGTAAAATATGGAATCATTGCCTCCATAACACGAGGATCAACAGGGGTAGTAGCTTGATAATCCAAGTAGATTGGAAGCCTTTTTCTAGATGCTACTAGTTTTGCTTTTAAAGTTTCTAAAGTCATTTTTTCCCTATTTTTTGCGTTATTCCTTGCCAAATTCTTCCCCAATTTGATGCAAAAGTTTCTATTTCATGCATGGTGCTATTGGCGCCTAATGACACTCTAATAGTACATTTTGCTTTCTCATCTTCAACTCCCATAGCAGTAAGAACATGAGATATCTTCATTTTTCCAGAAGAACATGCTGATCCAGCGCTTACGCTAATGGATGCGAGATCAAATTGAATTAATTGTTTTTGAGATTCAACTCTAGGCATTAAAATCATAGATGTGTTAGGTAATCTTGTGGTGTTTTTTCCATAAAACAAGGTGTCAGGGCAAATTTCTTGAATTATATCTTCCATTTTGTCGCGTAGCAATGCTATATGAGAATAATCTCCGATGAGCTCAGATGCCTTGCCAAATCCGACAATCGCAGCAACATTTTCTGTGCCAGATCTTGCCCCACGTTCTTGTCCACCACCAACAATCTGTGCTTTTATTGGAAAGCTAGCTTTATGCACTAGTGCCGCAGCACCAAGAGGTCCACCAATTTTATGTGATGAAATAGTTATAAAATCAAGCTCTCCCAAATGCATTGGTATTTTGCCAAAAGCTTGCACAAAATCACTATGTACAAATAGTCCTTTTGCATGAGCAAGGGCAGTAATTTTATCCATATTTTCTTGTATTACGCCAGTCTCATTATTGGCCATAATAATTGATACCAATGATCCCACTTGTGCTTTACCAATACATTCTTGATAATGATTCATATCTATCTGGCCATTATTATCTACTTTTATCAAGACTCTGTTGCCATATTCTTTAGCGCCTTCCAAAATAGATAAATGCTCTGTGCTTGAGACTAGTATGTCTTTGCCTGCAAAATTATGTAGCAATAGATTATTTGCTGCAGTGCCAGAGGATGTAATGGTTAGCTGATATTCTCCTGTACCAAGTTTTATATCTAAAGCTTTTGCAATCTTGCCACGTGCATTTTCTATTAAAGCTTTAGCTCTGCGTCCATGCCAATGCAATGAGGATGGATTGGATGCTGGTCCCGAGATGTTATTCATCTCTTCTTTTACGGTGGGATTTAAGGGGGTTGTAGCATTATAATCGAGATAAATCTTAGAGAGGGTGTCATCTTTCTGTTCTGTTATTTTAGAATCTGGAGCTAAATTCAAAGATGATAAATTGCCAGCAATAACATCTGCAAGGGAAATGCTGCTTAAATAGCTAACAACATTGTTTTCAAGGCCTTTCCATAAGTAATGTGTGGTGCATTTGACATGAGCTGAGCATTGCTTGTTATGGCCGCATTTGGGAACCATAACGTCGTTTTCAACTGCATTAATGATTTGGTATATGGTGATGTCCTCAGGTGCGGCGCTTAATTTATATCCACCACCAGGGCCTCGGATGGAATTTACGACCCCATTCTTTTTGAGTTTTAAGAAAAGCTGTTCTAAATAATTATGTGGAATATGTTGGCTTTGAGATATGCGTGACAGATTCATGGCTCCAATTCCTTGGGAGCGGGCCATTTCTAACATTGCCATTACCGCATATCTGCCTTTAGTTGTAAGTATCATTTTGAATAAGTTAACTTTTCCTTGATTTTTTGGGAATAATGTGCTATAAGTATATCTATCTTAAGAATATGCGATATTTTGAAGCTATTCATATCCTACTCGTGATGTGGATCATATAATAACCTAGTAATTTAGTCAACTATTATATATTTCGCATATTCGATAACGCATTCCGTTTTGTAAAGGAGTATATTATGCCAGAAGTTTTTTTCAATGGTCCTGCTGGGCGTATAGAGGGTAGATATAACGCATCTACTGTTAAAAATGCACCTGTAGCACTTGTGTTGCATCCGCACCCATTATATGGTGGTACGATGAATAACAAGGTAGTATATGCATTACATCAAACGTTAGTAGCGAATGGATTTACAGTTCTGCGGATCAATTTTAGAGGTGTTGGTAAATCTCAAGGTCAGTTTGACAATGGGGTTGGAGAGTTGACGGATGCTGCAACTGCTTTAGATTGGTTGCAAGCGCAAAATCCATCTTCTCCGCAAAGTTGGGTAGCGGGTTTTTCGTTTGGATCTTGGGTTGGAATGCAGTTAATTATGCGTAGACCTGAAATTACGAGTTTTGTATCTGTGTCTCCTCCGGTCAATAAGTATGATTTCTCATTCTTATCTCCATGTCCAATTCCTGGTATTATTGTGCAAGGTGATAGTGATAGTATAGTGCCTGAGGAAGCGGTATTGGATTTATACGGGAGACTTTCAAAACAGAAAATGTCACGTGTGCAATATCAATCTATTCAGGGCGCAGATCACTTCTTTCGTTCAAAGCTTCCGGAATTAGAAGACACTGTTGGTAGCTATGTCAGATCCAACCTAAATCTCGATGCACCACGATATATCAGCAAGAAACATGCTAAGGCGCAAAAATTGCTGTTGATTGGGTGATGATTATATTATCCTTGAATTTTGCTAGTAAATCTTTTAGGGTGGCTTGTGTCTAGGTCTTAAATTTTGCTATGCAAGTCAATGAAAACAGCCCTCATCCTCATCCCTCAAGCTAAACTCTTCCCCTTGGATTACAGCATCCCAGAAGGTGTGACCCTGCAAAAGGGGCAACTCGTTATTGTGCCATATCGTAGCAAGCAAAAAATAGGCGTAGTGCTAGAGGTTGATATTGTTAGTACCGCGAAAAAGCTTCGTAATATCGAGAAGATCCTGCCAGATAAAATCAGCGAAAATATGCTGGAATTTATCAAGAAATCTTCCGCCTATTATATAGAGGAAATGGGGTCTATGGCAAAGCTAATGTTGCCTATAGATTTAACGGAAAATAAGAATGATCCATTCGAGCAAGAATTTGCAAATATCAATTTGCCAGATCTTTCAAAAGATCAGCAAGATGCATTAGAAAAAATCTCACAAAATCATATTTCTGTACTTCATGGAATTACTGGTTCCGGTAAAACTGAAGTATATTTTTATCTCATCAAAAAAGCATTGGATGAGGGCAAACAAGCTTTGCTGATGCTTCCTGAAATTGCGTTGAGTAAACAGATCATACATCGCTTTGAGGAACGCTTTGGAAGCAAGGCCGTTGTATGGAATTCATCCATTACGCCTGCAAAAAAACGTAAGTATTTCCTGGGCATTATGAATGGGTCTGTGAAGGTTGTAATTGGGGCGAGAAGTGGATTGTTTTTGCCATATAAAAACCTTGAGCTGATTATTGTGGATGAGGAGCATGATCATTCATATAAGCAAGATGAGCAGATACTTTATAATGCTAGAGATATGTCGATTCTTCGTGGGCATATTGAGAAAATTCCTGTGGTTTTAGGTTCTGCTACTCCTTCTTTGGAGACCTTTCATAATATACAACAGGGGCGCTATATAGAGGTTGTTTTGACATCGCGTTTTGGCGATGCTGTTTTGCCAGATGTTGTTGCAATTGATATGAAAAAGAAGCCAAAAAACAGCTGGATTTCTAATGAATTGAAACAAGCAATTACTGCAAAATTAGAAGTGCGTGAGCAGGTAATTTTGTTCCTGAATCGTAAGGGATATGCGCCTCTGCTTGTATGTTCAACTTGTGGGCATCGTGCAACATGTGGGTCATGTTCTACTGCTTTGGTATATCATAAATCAGCTAATAAACTTAATTGTCATCATTGTGGATTTTATACAAAATCATACACAAACTGCCCTGAATGTAGTGGTGAAAATACTATGATTCCATGTGGCCCTGGAGTTGAGCGAATTCATGAAGAGGTGATGGCTTATTTTCCAGATGCGAATATCCAAATTATGACGCGTGAGGAGATGAATACTCCTAAGAAAGCGGCTGAGGTTATTGGCAATATAATGAGTGGTAAGACTGATATTATAATAGGTACACAGATTATCACCAAGGGCTATCATTTTCCGAAGCTTACTTTTGTTGGGGTTATTGATACTGATATTGGGCTTTCTGGCGGGGATTTGAGGTCATCGGAAAAGACTTTTCAATTGCTCCATCAAGTTGGTGGTAGAGCTGGCAGGGAGCAGATAAAGGGCATGATGTATTTGCAGACTTTTAATCCGCAGAGCGAGTTTATTCGCCTCTTAAAGGAGCATGATTATAATGGCTTTATGCGCGCTGAATTAGAAGGGCGGGTGAGTGGTCATATGCCACCGATTACGCGTATGGCAGCGCTGATTATGTCTGGTAAGAATGAGTTGATGGTGAAAAGGACTATGAGTGATATTATACGACTTTTACCAAAAACGGATAGGGTTGTGGTGCTTGGGCCAGTTGCAGCTATTTTATCGAAGCTGCAGAATAGGTATCGATATCGGATTATGTTGATTGCGGATAAGCAATTTAATATGCAAGGATATATTGCTAGTATGGTGGAATGCCTTGATAAGAAGGTTTTGGCAGATTTAAAGGTGGATGTAGATCCGTATAATTTTTACTAATGTAGGGTATCAATTCATTTTCCAGGAGTGTCACCCCTGTATTAGTCCACTAACTCGGTGACAGATTGCGTAGGCAAGTCAGCAAGAAAGAGGCTGGCAATGATTCAAATTGTTGTTGCTATTCGTATCAAAAACTCATTTCTTTCATTGCTGCCATCTCTGCGGGTTTTTTTAAACCAACCC